>JBERSB010000001.1:0-2574 GCA_041236755.1 Luminiphilus sp.
GGCAAGTCGTCGCTCGCCTACGGGCTCGAAGAAGCGCTGTTCGGCAAGCAGAAGTTCGTCCAGGTGCTCGACGGCGAGATCCTGCGCATGGGCCTGAGCCGTGACCTCGGCTTCAGCGGCGCGGACCGCTGGGAGAACCAGCGCCGCGCTGCGGAGCTCGCCGCGCTGAACAAGACGATGGGCGTAAGCACGATCATCGCGCTCGTCTCACCGCTGCGCTTCGAGCGCGACCGCGCCCGCCAGATCGTCGGCGACGGCTTCGTGGAGATCTTCTGCAACGCGCCGATCGAGACCTGCGAGGAGCGCGACCAGGACGGCCTGTTCGAGCGCGCGCGGTCGGGCGAGATCGGCAATGTCACGGGCGTCGACGCGCCCTACGAGGAGCCGCAGGAGCCCGAGCTGGTGCTCGACACCGCCGGCGAGACGCTCGAGCAGAACATCGAGAAGGTGGTCCGGTTCCTGGAGCAGAAGGGGCTGCTCAGCAGCTGACCCGGATGCAACCGGTCATCGAAGCCCGCGAGCTGAGCAAGACGTACCGGCTCTACCGGAACCCGTACGGCCGGCTGCTGCAGAAGCTCCCCTGGAACCGGCACCGCACGTTCGGGACGTCGGTGCCAGCACTCCAGGACGTCACGTTCGACGTCGCGCCCGGGGAGTGCGTCGGCCTCATCGGCAGCAACGGCGCGGGCAAGTCGACCCTGCTCAAGGTCCTGACGGGGACGACCTTCCCGACCGGCGGCAGCTACACCGTGCGCGGTCGCGTCACGAGCCTGCTCGAGCTCGGCGCCGGGTTCCAACAGAACTTCACGGGGCGGACCAACATCTTCATGAACGCCGCGATGATGGGGTTCTCGCGCAAGGAGGCGAAGAAGCGCGTCGACGAGATCATCGAGTTCAGCGAGCTGGGCGAGTTCATCGACGCCCCGATCCGCACCTACTCCTCGGGAATGAACGCGCGGCTCGGCTTCAGCGTCGCGATCTCCGCCGACCCGGACATGTTGATCCTCGACGAGATCCTGGCGGTCGGGGACATGAACTTCCGGCGCAAGTGCGTCGACAAGATCCTCGAGTACAAGCGGCGCGGCAAGTCGCTGTTCTTCTGCTCCCACTCCCTCTACGACGTCCGGCAGATCTGTGACCGCGCGATCTGGCTGCGCAAGGGGCGGGTCCAGATGATCTCGGACTCGGTCACCGTCACCAACGAGTACGCGACCCACGAGAACCGCATCGCCGAGGGCAGCGACGAGATGCCCTTCGCGGACGTCGAGCAGGCCGAGGGCCAGAACCTGCCGCGCATCCTCGGCGCCGAGATCCTCGACGCGAAGACGCGTGAGCCGCGGCGCACGTTCGCGCCGGGCGACGACGCGATCGTGCGGGTGCACGTGCGCAACAAGCCGCGCGAGAAGCTGACGCTCGCCGTGGGCGCGATGCGCACGGACGGCACGCTCTGCTTCGCGCACTCGACGCAGTTCGCGGGCAAGGCGTTCGACTTCGAGGAGGGCCACGTCACCCTCCACCTCGACAAGCTCTGCCTGCTCTCGGGCGAGTTCACGCTGCCGATCTGGCTCTTCGACGAGCAGGGGGTGCACCGGTTCCACGAGCGCCCCGCGGAACAGACGCTCATCGTGCAGAACCGCACCAAGGACCTCGGCCTGTTCCTGCAGGACCACCGCTGGGAGATCGAGCCGCTCGGCGGCGAGTAACACACCATGGTCCTCGCGCGAACGTTCGACACCGCATCGCCGTCCGGCGGCTTCGGCGCGCGCGTACGCGAGCTGTGGGGCTACCCGACCCTGATCTGGCAGAACCGCTACATGGTGCAGAACTTCTTCCAGCGCGAGCTGATGGGCCGGTTCCACGGCTCTCTGCTCGGCGCCTGGTGGATGTTGGTGCAGCCCATGTTCATGTTCTCCGTCTACTACGTCATCTTCGGCATGCTCTACGGCCGCGGCGGTGACGACCCGACGGCGTTCGCGCTCTACATGTTCTCTGGCGTGGTCTGCTTCCACGCGCTCAACGAGGCGCTGTCGACGAGCTGCGGGATCATCGTCAGCAACGGCAACCTCGTGAAGAAGGTCGCGTTCCCCTCCGAGGTGCTGCCGATCCCGTCAGCGTTGGTCTCGCTGATCCTCTACGCCGTGGGGGCCGCCCTGGCGATGGTTATCGGCCTCGCCACCGGCAAGTTCTCTCCGGGCCTCGAGCTCATCGGCCTGCCCATCGTGATGGTGCTGCAGCTGATCCTGACGCTCGGGATCGGGCTCGTGCTGGCCAACGCGAACGTCTTCATCCGCGACGTGCAGCAGCTCTGGCGCATCTTCTCGATGGCCTGGTTCTTCCTCTCGCCGATCTTCTGGAACCCCCGGATGATGGCGGACCTGATCGGCGACCCGACGCTCACGGCGATCGCCTTCAACGTGAACCCCGCGTATTCGCTGCTGATGGCGCAGCGCATCGCGCTCGCCGGAGAGCTGCCGGAGTGGGGAGTCGTGGGCTTCTGGAGCCACGTCGGCGCGCTGTCGCTGTGGGCCTTCGGCGCGCTCGTCGTCGGCCACATGACGTTCACGGCCAACAAGC
>JBERSB010000002.1:0-2711 GCA_041236755.1 Luminiphilus sp.
GCGAAACCCTGGCGCGCTTCGCGCTCGCGCCACCCCCACTCGTCTGCGTACCAGTTGACGAGGTCTTCTACCGGCACGACCTGCGTCTGCGGCCGGCCTGCAGCGGCGAGCGCACGGACCACCTCACCGAGCACGTCTGAGCGCAGCGGCGCTGCCGCGCTCGCCTGCACCTCCCGGTTACGAGGCGAGAGGTGCCCGTCCTGCCAACCGGCGATCGACAGGATCGAGCGGAGGTCGATGTTGAGGAACGCGGAGCGCAGGACCGCCTCTCGAAGCGCGTCACAGCTGGCCCATACGAACGCCGCCTGCGCAGGTTGGGGTGCGGTCGTCTCCGCGAGGATCGAGCGCTTGCTCTTGCACAGGTAGCGCTCGCCGAGGTCGAGCTGGGTCGTATCGTCAACGACCGACGTAAAGGGTGTGTGCTCGACGAAAGCTCGGATGTAGGGCGTCGTGGCGCCGCCGTGCATCTGCAAGAAGTTCGCGGGCGTGGACTGCACCGTCGGCCCGAACTGCGCTTCGCCCAGACAACCTGGCTCCGCGCGCGCCTGCAGCAAGAAGCAGCGCTCGCCGTCGATGCGCGCGTTGAGGAGGCCTGTCACCGCCCCCTGCGGCTGGAACAGCAGCACGCGCTCATCGCCAGACGCAAGCCGCACGCCGTTGACCGAGAAGAAGCCCCGCGTGGTGTGCTGGAGCGCGCCGTCGACGAGGCCCCAGTCTGCCGACACCGCGGGCACGCGCTGCACAGTGAATCCGATACGGCTCTGCGCGAGCTTATGTTCCAGGTCTGCCGCCGTGCGCGCAACGTGGATCGACACTCTCCGATCATGCACGTCGCTGAGAAATCGGCAAGGGCGGCCGATCCGTCGCCAATCGGGATTACGCCGCTCAGTTTCGCGGACAGAAGGCGTCCTGCGTGCAGAGGTAGCCGTAGCGCTCAGTGAACGCCTCGGGCGTCATGTTCGCCGCCTCGGCGATCGCCGCCGTCCTGTTCACCGGCTGCGCCGCCACCGAAGGCACAGCGGCCACGAGCGCGCCGACGCTCTGCGTCATCAGCGGCGAGGACGCCGAAGGCGGCCCGACCGCCGAGTTCGACGGCCAGACGGTCGGCTTCTGCTGCAACAACTGCTAGCGCAAGTGGGACAAGATGGACGACGGCGCGCGCCGCAAGGCCATCGCCGCGACGCGCTAGCGCGCGCTGGCCCGCTAATCTGGCCTGGCACCCAGATCAGGTCAGGAGAACCTCGATCGCGCTCCGCGAGACTCCCTCGGCCAGCGTGAACCGCACCACCTGGGACGCCGCGACCTCGCCGTAGAGCGGTGAGGTCCAGCTCGGAACCTCGTTCGACTCGTCGCCCGTCGAGCGATCGATCTCGCAAGCAGACGCGCCGACGTTCCGCAGCGTCATGCGGCGTCCGTCGGCCCGCGAGCACACGACCTCTTGGTCACCGACGTCGACCTGGACCCCGTCAGGCAGGTGGAACAACACCTCCACCGCGCGGAGCCGACCAGCGAGCAGTTCGTCCTGCTCGACCACCTCGTCCTCGACGAGGATTCTGAGGGCGTCGAAGCGGACCGTGCGGCGGAGCTCGAAGCCCGGATACATGTTGGTCGTCGCCGTGACCGCCGCGCCCTCATCGGCCAGCCGCTGCATGCGCGGGCGCCGCTCCGGGTCGGGTAGCTGCCTGTTCACGTCCACGCCCGCGAGCCGCGGCAGGTTGTGGGCGACGTCCGAACGGACGAACCGCCGCAGGTCTTCCTTCTCTTCGTAGCGATACAGGCCCGCGTCGATCAGCCAGTCGCCGCCGTGCGCGTAGAGCACAATGCTCAGGTCGTCGTCCTGGCGGTGGTAGCGGCTGAGGTGTCCGCACTTGAAGACCATGTGCACCGTGTCGTCCGGACCACCCGGCCCGGTCCAAGCGTCACGGAAGATCGCGTAGCCGCTCTCCTCGTAGACGTGCACGGTCTCTTCGTCGGGCTGCCCCTCGGCGCCGCAGCTCTGCACGAACGTGTAGACCGGGTGCGACGCGTAGTCCGTGCACTTGCGGAACGACGGCGAGACCGGCCGCGCCTGCGTGTCCCCGATGATCGGCATGCGGCCGTCGGGCCGCGTGACCTGAGCCAGGAACCGCAGTCCCCTGTCGAGCACGTCGTCGAAGGCGAAGTCGAACTGCAGCCCGTAGGCCTTCAGCATCTTCTGCAGCACCACGAGCCGGTGGAGCATGCTGGCGTGGTAGCCCGGGCTGTTCTCGGTGTGTACGCCCTCGCTCGTGAAGCCCGCGCGCACTTCGGCAGCCAGCCGCTCGAGCGCGAGGTCACGCCCGCCGGCCGCGCCCTCGAGCTCGCAGAACACCTGGCTGGCCGACAACAGCGCGATCATCTGGTCGTAGCCGTGGTTGGTGCGGGCGGTGTAGAAGCTGTCGCGCGCGAGAGTCGAGCAGTGGCTGACGACCATCTGCAGGATCTCCTGGCACGCGTCTGCGTCGACGAGGTAGCCGCCGCGCGCGACCTCCCAGATGCGGAGCAGCTGCTCGAGGCGCAGTCCGGTCGCGTGGTCGTGCCAGGACATAGGGCTCGGCGCGGCTGTGCCGTGGTTCTTCCGCGACCAGTCCAGCGCGAGGTCGAGCAGCCGCCGCTGCGCCGCCGACACGGGCTCGTCGACGAACCAACCGAGCGCGAGCAGCGCTGGCGTGAAGCTCCAGCCGTGGAACAGC
>JBERSB010000003.1:0-6640 GCA_041236755.1 Luminiphilus sp.
CGCTCCTACCGCGCGATCGAGGACGACGGCAACCTGCTCCAGGTCGTCGACTTCCAGTGCAGCTACCACAAGCCGGTCGACTACGACGAGGGGGTGTTGATCCGCTGCCGCGTCGAGAGCGCCGGCCGGGCAGCGGTGACCCTCGCCTACGAGGCGCGGCGCGAGTCGGACGGCGAAGTCTGCGCGACCGGCAGCACGAAGCTGGCGTGCGTCGGGCGCGACGGCCGCCTGCAGCGTCTGCCGCCGGAGCTCAAGGCGTGAGCCCGAGGCCGTGCCTCGCGGCCCTGGTCTTAGGGCTGCCAGTGGCCGCGCAGGAGCCGGTGCTCGCAGCGGGCGACTACTTCACGGTGCGCGCCTACGGCCTCGACGAGCGCACGGCGGCGCAGGCGGTCGGCGTCGTCGACCGCGTCTGGCCGGCGGTCTGTGAGGTCTTCGGCGTCGAGCCCGACCCGCCGCCGGCGCGGCTGCAGGTGCACCTCTACGCCGACCTCGACGACTACCTGCGCGCCGACCGTCGCCTGACCGGCGGCCGCTTCGGGCCGAACCAGGCGATGGCGCACTGGGACAGCAAGAGCGCGCACGTGGCGCTGCAGCCGCCGACTCCTGCAGCGCTGCTCGCGGCGCGCGGCCTGCCGTTGCAGACGCTCGCGATGCTCGCTTGGGAGGCGAGCCACATCGCGCGGTTCGAGCTCTGCCCGAACTTCCGGGTGCATCCCGGCTGGTTCCATGACGGGCTGGCAGCGTCGATCTCGCGCCGCGTGCTCTCTGCGCAGGACCCGCGCGCAGACGAGCAGCCGTTCTTCACGCAGCGGTGGCTGAGGGTGCAGCGCCTCGCCGAACAGGGCGATCTGGTCGGCGTCCGTCAGCTGCTCGTCGACGAGGTCAACGAGCTGTCGATGCGCGATCGCTACGCCGAGCGGGTGACGTTTTTCCACTGCGCGGAGCAGGCGCGTCCGGCGCGCGTGCGCGCGCTGGCGCAGGTCATCCGAGAGACCGCGGCCGGGCCGCGCTACGCCGCGACGGTCGAGGCCGCAGCGCAAGGCGCTTTCGAGGGGATGGATGCGCTGTTCCGCGCGCGCGCGACGGGCCTCCGGCTCCGGTGGGACGAGGAGGTGCGCTCGCTGTGGCGCGTCGGCGACGAGCTGCGGCAGCGCGCGTTCCCGGACGCCGACGCGGTCGCGATGTGCAACGAGCCGGTGCTGGGCGGCGGCATCCGCGCGAGCGGCGCGGTGCGGGTCGACGCCGTCGGCCCCGCGAGCGTGGCCCTGCTGTTCGCGGTGACCGACCGGTCGGGCTACCGGCTGGCGCTGACGGCCGGCCGCGGCTTCTCGTTGTTCGAGGACCGCTTTGGTGACGACACCAGCACCGTGGTCGCGACCGGCCGCACGGACGGCGTGCGCGCAGGCGCGTTCGTCGCCTTCGAGCTCGCCGGCCGTGGCCGCGACCTTACGCTGCGGCTCGCGGGCGAGCGCTGGCCGATCCAGCTGCCGCGCCCGCTCCCCGACGAGCTCCGCTGGGGCATCCGAGCGGAGTCCGGCGGTGCCGGCGGGCGCTACGGCAGTAGCGGCGCGTGGCGCGGCCTGATGGTCGGTCCGCGCTGACGGGGCCTGGGCCTCTCTGCGCAGGGATTCCGATGGCCGATGCCCTAATATGCTGGGCGTCCTCTCACGCGCGAATCCTCGCTCCGCGCACGCGTACGTGATCCCGATGAACCTGACGCCCGAAGTAGCCTTCGAACAGCATCGTGAGCGACTGCTGTCGGTGATCTATCTTCGTATGGGGCCAGATCTAAGGGTCAGAATGGACCCCGAGGACGTGCTCCAGGAGGTGGCCATCGAGGCGGTCAACTCCTGGCACTCGCTGTCCGCCGAGCAGAACGCCGGCGCCTGGCTCGTGACCCTGGCACGGCGCAAGGTCGCGCGCATCCTGCGCGACCAGCTCGGCGTCGCGGCGCGGGATCCTCGGCGGGAGCACTCGGTCAAGACCGAGCTGCCGCTGACTGACCGCCGGACCGGGCCGGTGACGAGCGCCGACCGCAAGGACCGCCTCGAGCTGCTCGAGCAGGCGATGGAGCGGCTGTCCGACCACTACCGCGAGGTCATCCTGCTGATGAAGATCGAGGGGCTGTCGGCGCGCGAGGTGGGCGAGAAGATGTCGCGGTCGGAGAACGCGGTGCACCTGCTGCTGAGCCGGGCGCTCAAGCGGCTCGCCGAAGAGCTCAAGCTGTGACCGAAGTGCGCCACGAGGAAGAGCCCGACGAGCTCGACGCAGGCTCCGGCGCGGACCAGCGCATGGCCGACGTGCTGCGGGAGTCCGAGGGGCACGCGCAGGTTCGCCGGCGGCTGCAGGACGAGGACTCGGACGAGGCCAGCGACGTGCTGTCGCGGCTGAACGCGCTCGACTTCGTCGAGCAGGTCGTCGGCGGCACAGCCGAGCTCCCCGACCGCGTCGGCGCCTACGAGATCCGCGGCCAGCTCGGCCGCGGCGGCATGGGCGTCGTCTACCTCGGCTGGCAGCAAGACCTCGAGCGCGAGGTCGCGCTGAAGGTGCTCTCGCGCGACTACACGGCAGACCCGACGATGCGCAAGCGCTTCCGCGCCGAGGCGCGCGCGACCGCGGCGCTGCACCACCGGCACATCGTGCCGATCTACGACTACGGTGAGGCCTCGGGGATGCTGTTCTTCGCGATGGAGCGCGTCGACGGCATGAGCCTCGACAAGCACGTGCGCGCGGCGCGACGGCTCGAGAAGGCGCCGATGGAGCCGGCCGACGCGGCGCGCCGGTTCGCCGGCGTCGCCGACGCGTTGGGGCTCGCGCACCGGCGGCGTCTGCTGCACCGGGACGTCAAGCCCGGCAACATCCTGGTCGCGAACGACGGCACGCTCGCGCTGACCGACTTCGGCCTCGCCAAGGCGCTCGACCACACGTCGATGCAGCTGACGACCAAGAGCGGCGGCTTCCTCGGGACGCTGCACTACGCGTCTCCGGAGCAGGCGCTCGGCGGCGAGCTGACGCCGGCGAGCGACCTCTACTCGCTCGGCGTGACGATCTTCGAGGCGGTCACCGGACACCTGCCGCTCGCCGGCAGCAACGCCGAGTCGCTCCTGCAGTCGATCCTGCACGGCACGCCGCACCGGCTCCGCGACTTCGTGCCCAAGCCGCCCCGCGACCTCGACGCCGTGCTGCAGAAGCTGCTCTCGCGAGAGCCCGCCGACCGCTACCAGGACGGCGAGGCGCTGGCCAGGGACCTCGCGCGGATCGCGGACGGAGACCCGGTCCAGATCCGCCGCATCCCGCTGCACGTGCGGGCGTGGCGGCGCGCGCGCAAGAACCCGCTGCTCGCCGGCGCGCTCGTCGCGGTGTTCGTGTTCGTCGTCGCCACCCTGTCGCTGCTCGGCGCGGTCAGCCGTGAGAAGGGCAAGGGCCGGGAGTCGCGCCACCAGAACCGGCTCGTCGAGATCGCGCGCGATATCGGCCTGGAGCCGGGCGCGCCGTGGGGACCGCGACCGCTCTACACGACGCTGACCGGGCAGGGCGCGCCTTCGGTGGCGTTCGACGACGACGTGCTGGCGGGCCTCGCGGCGGCACAGGACGAGATGCCGGGCGACGAGCGCGTGCTCGCGATGGAGGCCGCCTACGTCGAGGACCCGAGCCCGCGCGCCAGCCGCTTCCTCGAGGCGGGCCGCGGCTTCGAGGCCATCCAGATCTTCGACAATCGGATCGCCGAGGCGATCGCGCGGCGCACGAGCGGCGACCTCGCGGCCGAGATCGCGCTCTACCGCCTCTACCTCGGGCGCGGCGTCGCGCGGCTGACGGCGGCGGTCGCGCGTCCCGGCGACGCGCGCACGGACCTCGCGCTGGCGACCTACCTGCGGCCGGGCGCGGTGGTCCCCAAGGCGGGGCTCGACGTCCGCGACCTCGTCGAGAACGCCGACGTCGCGACCCGCGCTGCGCAGCTGGAGCGCGCGCTCGCGGGCGCCGCACCCGAGCGCGTCGAGGCCGTCGCGACGCTCTTGTGGACGGCGGCGGGCTATCGGCGGCCGCTCTCGAGCAACATGATGGACTTCGGGCTCGACCACGCCGGCCGGCGCGCGGCGCACGAGCTCGCGGCGCGGCTGCTCGCTGCCGCGCCGCAGCCGTGCGTGCGCGGCGACGCGCCGACCGGGCTGGCGCGGCAGTTCTCGGACGCGTGCGCGAGCGCGATCGCCAACCGCGCGGACCCCGCCAAGCTGCGCGCGATCATCGATCCGCTGACGCGGTTGGTCACGATGTCCTGCGCGCCCGACGCCGAGCTGCACGGCTGGCGCCACTTCCTGCAGCTGGTCTCGCGCCCGCGGCAGCGCGGCCCGCTCACCGACGAACTCGACCAGCCGCTCTCGCCGTCGATGCAGCTGGCGACCTGGGAGCGGCTCGCGACGCTCGCTCCCGACACCGCGCTGGTGCAGCTCTGGCTCGGACGCTTCGAGGACTTCCGCCGCGCGCACGCCGGCCTGCCGGGCCTGGTCGCGCTGACGGCGCGGCTGCACCTGATGGCCGCGTCGCCGGACGCGCGCGCCTGGGCCGAGCAGTGGATCGCGGAGTCGGGCGGCGAACCCGCGGCGCGCCTCTGCCGGATGCGGGCGCTGCTGCTCGAGGACGAGATCGAAGCGGCCCAGGACGACGCGATCGCTGCTGTGCAGGCCGCGATCGAGCCGGAGCAGGCGCTGCGGGACGTGATCGCGGCGTTGGACCGTCGCGCCGGCAGCGCGACGCCGCAGGCCGCTGCCGCGCTGCAGCTGATGGTGGAGGGCTTCCGGGCGGCGCTCAACGCGGGGCTGCCCGACTTCGGGGGCGGGCGATGAGCCGTTGGGCGCGTCCGTACCGCGCGTCGGCGTGGTTGGTCGGCTTCTTCGTGCTGCTCGCACTCGGCGTCACCGTGACGCTGATGTTCTACCAGGGGCGCCGCGACGACCCGATCGTCGGCGTGCTGGTGTCGAAGGCGCCGTCGCCCGGCGCGATCGAGCCGCTGCCCGCGCAGCTCGGCCCGGTCACAGACGAGGTCTCGGCGCCGTCGAGGTTAGTGCGGGGTGTCGTGCTGCTGCCCGGCGGCGACGTCGCGGCGGGCGCTGCCGTCACGCTGCACCGCCGCTTGACCGCGTGGCCCGAGTGGCGGGCCGAGGCGGTAGAGGAGGCGATCACCGACGGCGCGGGCCGCTTCCAGTTCCGGGTGCCGAGCCTGCGCGGCTACCTGATCGAGTACGCGAGCGAGCCGTTCGCGGGCGGGATCGACGAGGTGCCGCCGTTCGACCACGAGCTGTCGCTGCGCCTGCAGCCCGGCTTCGCGATCGAGGGCAACGTGCTCAACGACGTCGGCGCGCCGGTCTCCAACGCGCGGGTCTCGATCGAGTCGGTGCCGGGCGGCGACCGGCGCGCGCGCGTCGAAGTGACCCAGGCCGACGGCTCCTATCGCTTCGAGAACGTCGCGGCGGGGCCTGCGCGCATGGTCGCGCGGCACGAGTCGTGGCAGCCCGTGGAGGCGCCGGCGGTCGTCATCGGCGAGCGTAGCGACGTCGAGTTCCGCTTCGAGCGGCCGACGATGGCGCCGCTGCGCGGCGTGGTCCTGGGCGCGGTGACGCAGGAGCCCGTCGTCGGCGCGATCGTGGCGCTGGTCCCGATCGACCAGAGCCTCGGCCTGGTCGACCCCATCTCTGCGCGGAGCGGCGCGGACGGCGCGTTCCTGGTCGAGGGCGTGCCGCGCGGCAGCATGCGCATGCTGGTCCGGCATCCCGAGCACGGCGCGCTGCAGCGCACGCAGGCGATCGGCTCGATCGCGCAACAGCTCGTCGTCGAGCTGCCGCCGCGCACCGCGGTGTCCGGGCGGCTCGAGGCAGCGCGCGGGGGCGCCTTCGGAGGCGGCGAGGTCCTGCGGCTGACCGACTCGGCGGGCGCGCTGGCGTTCGCGGTCGTCGCGGCCGACGGCAGCTTCTCGTTCGATCGTCCCGTGTCTCCCGGGATCGCCGAGGTCTCTGTGCTCGGCGGCGCGCTGTCGTTCCGCAGCATGACCGGGTCGCGCTCGAAGGCGCTGCTCGAAGAGCGCGGCGACAACTTCGTCGAGCTGGAGGTGCTGCCCGCGCCGGTCGTGCACGGCCGCTTCGTCGACGAGGACGGCCGGCCGCTGCCAGGCGTGACGGTGTCGCGCGTGCAGCAGCTGGGCGACAACATGCGCGAGATCGGCGACGCGGCCCGGTCCCTCGACCTGAGCCAGGTCGGCCGTCGCATCCTCAGGATCACCGACCGGGACGAGCTCCTGGCCGAGTCCGACGAGGACGGCGTGTTCGCGGTGCGCGGCTTCCGTCCGGGGCGTCTGCTCGTGCGGGCGGCGCGGTCGGGCCGCGGCAGCCGCAACGTCCCGCTGCAGATGCCCGCGTTCGGCGTCGAGCACGACATCGGCGACGTGGTGCTTGCGCGGGGCGGCGCCATCGCGGGCCGCGTGCTGCGCGGCGGCCGCCCGTTCGTCGGCGCGACCGTGATCGTCACGTCGGCCGAGGGCGGCGCGCAGGTTACGACCGACGCGCGCGGCGGCTACACGATCGAAGATCTCGCGCCGGGCGACTACACGGTGCGGGCGAAGATCACGGGCGTGACCGCGCGCGGCGACGCG
>JBERSB010000004.1:0-4908 GCA_041236755.1 Luminiphilus sp.
GGCCGGGAGTTCGGAGTCGAGCAGCTTCTTCATGCGCGCCGAGGCGCGCGGCTGCTGCCCGCCCAGCACCGACATGATGCGCGAGGCGAGGATCGCCGCGGCCTGCCCCGCGGGAACGGCCGGGGCCGCACCCCGAGCGGCTGCGGGCTTGCCGGCCGGGAGCACCGCGCTCGCCGCCTGCTCGTTGCCCAGCCGGCGGTGCAGCGCCGCGAGCTGGCCGCGCCACAGGCGCTGGCGCGGCTCGTCCAGCTCGAGCAGCCGCTGCAGGCTGTCGACCGCGTCCGCATACTGGCCGCGCGCCCGCTGGAAGCGCATCGCGCGCTCGATCAGGTCGACGTCGTCGCCCGCCTCGGCGAGCCGCGCCGCGACGTAGGCCGACGCGCCCGGCATCTGCGTGCGCAGCTCCCACTGCATGTGCTGCAGCGCCTCGTGGTCGGGCCGCTCGCCCAGCTTGCGTTCGACGACCGCCAACGCCTGCTGCTCCAGGCCCGCGGCGACCACCTGCCGCACCGTCTCGTCGACCTGCCGCGCGTTGAAGCCCTTCGGGCGGTTGGGCACCACGCCGACCAGGTCGTCGCGGGTGACCATCGAGGGCACGCCCTCCTCGAGCATCCCGACGGCCGCTTCGGTGTCCCCGAGCGCGGCGACGATCTGCAGTAGCCGCAGCCACTCGCGGTGGCTGCCGCCCATCGACATCGCGGCCTCGAGCCGCAGCCGCATCAGCCGCTGGCTGCCGAGCTGCGAGTAGCCGATGGCCGCGCGCTGCCGCGCCTGCTTGTCGGCGGACTCGAACTCGCGCGCGAACGCGCCCGCGTACCAGGCGAGGAAGCCGTCGCTGAGCGGCTCCGACAGGTAGTCGGCGCCCTGCGTCAGCACGTTCAGGCGCTGGCTGCGCGGCGCCGCCGTGTAGAGCTCGCGCACGAGCGGCGCGCGGCGCTCCTCGGGCAGGTAGAACAGCAGGCTCATGCTGCGCAGGCCGTATTGCTCCTGCGCGCTGTTGGCGACCTCGGTCCGCAGCATCTCCTCGACGCGCTCGACGTCGAGCTGGAAGTCGCGCTCGCCTTCGAGTTCGTACTGCAGCGAGACCAGCGCCTTGGCGCCCTTGGCGGCGGTGCGCTCCACGCGGTAGGACAAGAGGCGCTGCCGCAGCGCGGGGTCGAGCCGCGACGCGAGGCGCAGGATGGCGCCCGCCCCCTCGCGGTTCTCGATCACGCGCTGCTGATCGCTGAGGCTGGCGAGGATGCGCACCCCCGCGCGCGCGACCCGTTCGGCTGCGTCGTCGGCGCCGACCAGGATGCACGCGCCCAGGATCAGCGGGACGCTGTCCACGTTGCTCGCGTCGATGGCGGCGACGTCGAGGTTCTCGAGCATCGCGCGCAGCTGGTCGTACTGGTCGACCAGCATCGGGATCACCTGGACCGCGGCGACGGCAGGCGCGACCGGCCCGTCGCCGATGTCGGCCTCGAGCAGGCCACGGAACGCCGGCGCGTCCGTGAAGGCGCTGCCGGCGAGCAGCCTCGACGCCGAGACCTGGAAGCCGCGATCGGCGCGGTAGCCGATGCTGGCGTCCGCGAGCGCCCGGTCGGTCGAGAACCGCGCGAGGAGACGCGCGTCCACGGCGTCGCTGAGCGGCAGCTGACGGAAGCAAAGGCAGAGCCGGCGGAGCACGTCGGCGCGCGTACGCAGCCGCGGGTACTCTTCGATCGTCTCGACCGCGCCGTCCACCGCCGGCCCGATCTGCTCCAGGTCGCCTGCGACGCGCTCGGCGAGCGCGGTGAGGTAGCTCGACGCCTCGGCCTCGGGCAGCGTCACGAGCAGGCCCTCGACCAGCGCCGGGATCGCTTGCTGCAGCGCGTCGACGTTGCGCTGACGGTAGAGGAACGAGAGCGTGTCGCCGGGGTCGGGCGCCTCCTCGGCCGCGACGTGCACGCGCACCGCGGTCTGCTGCAGCGCGGTCTCCAGGCCCTGCTGGTAGGCGGCGGACGCGACGCGGTCCCTGCCTGCCATCTCCTCGAGCCGCGCGATCTTGGCGATCAGCTCGACGTCGTTCGCGTCGACCGAGAGCAGCCGCCGGTAGAACTGCAGCGCGGCGTCGTAGCGCTCCGCCTGCTCCAACACGGCGGCCGCCTGGCGGTTGACCTCGGCGCGGTCGAGCAGCTCGGAGGCGCGCGAGAACGTGCGCATCGCGTCGGGCACGGCGTCGGCGTGCAGGAACACCGCGGCGAGGTCCATGAACACCTGCGGCGGCACGACCTCACCCTGGCCGAGCAGGCGCCGGCCGACCATCACGTACGGCTTGTAGTCCCAGTCCGGGCTGATCCGCAGCTGGCGGCTGCCGCCGAAGACCACCCGCGCGTTGCGGTCGAGCGACCGGACCTTGCCCAGGATCTCACGCAGCAGCGCGGTCCGCCGCTCGCCGGCCACCGGGATGCCGGCGGTCAGGGTGCGGATCGACAACGGCATGTCGTTGAGCTCTTCGGCGAGGTCGGCAGCGAGGCGGTGCAGGTAGAACCGGTGCGACCGCTCGGCGAGCCGCTCGAGCGTGACCCGCATGGCCCACTCGACCAGCTCGTTGGGCACCTGGGTCTGCTGTTGGGCGCGCAGGTTGAGGATGCCGTCGATCGCGATCGTGAACAGGTCGTCGCGCTCCGCCGTGGCGGCGAGGTACTGGAAGCGGTGCGCCGCCTCCATCTCGCTGCCGGTCTCGCGCATCAGGTTGGCGACGAGGAGGTGCGTGTCGATCCGGTCCGGGTAGCGACCGAGCCCCTTCGTGTAGCTCTTCAGCGCGCGGTCGGTGAGCCCGGCGAGCTGGAAGATCCCCGCCTCGAACTCGTCGGCGATGCCGCCGTCCTCGGCCGCGTCGCGCAGCCGCGGCAGGTTCTCGATCGCCTGCGCCCGCCGGCCGCGCTCCAGCCGGCTCAGCGTCAGCTCCCGCATGTGCTCGACGCGGTTCTCCGGGTCGCGCTCGATCAGCTGCTCGATCAGCTCCTCGTATTCCCGGTAGTCCTGGCAGGCGAGGTAGATCGTCGCCTTGCGCCGGATCAGTTCGACGTCGCCGATGTCCTGGCCGCGCAGCGCCTGTTCGGTGATCTCGGTCGCTGCCGCCGAGTCCCCCACCTTGATGTAGAGCCGCACCAAGAGCTCGACGTCGGTGGTGTCGGCGGTGCCGCCGTCGAGCCGGTCCTCGAGTTCGATCGCGATCTTCGCGAGCACGCCGAGGCGCGAGGCGACCGTCATCATGCGGTCCTCGACGTAGCGGCCGCGCGGCGTGCTGCGCAGGCGCGTCCACAGCGACCGCCAGACCTCGAGCGCGTCCTCCTCCCGGTCCACCTTGGACAGGAGCAGCGCGTACTTCATGTCGAGGTCGGTGCCGAGCGTGCCGCCGTAGGCGACCCGCATCCGGTCGAGCACCAGCACCGCCTTGTCGAGGCGGTCGATGCGCTCGTAGATCCCGGCGACCTCGCTCAGCACGCTGTCGCGGGCGTCGGCCACCGCTTCGATCCGGTCGAGCATCTCGACCGCGCGCTCGAAGCGGCCGCGGTCGACGTGCAGCTTGACGAGGAACATCTGCGCGACGCGGCGCAGCGACTCCTTCTGCGACGCGGCCTCGGCGCGGGCCTCGGCGAGGTCGTCGAGGCCCAGCTCCATCAGCGAATACGCGGCGTCGAGCTGCGCCTGCGCGTCGGTCGCGGCGGGGCCGAACGTGTCCCAGGCCGCCTTGGCGCGCGCGCGGTCGCCGCTCTCCAGGAAGTGGCGGCTCAGGCCGCTGCGCCACTCCAGGTTGTCGGGCTCGGCCGCGATCAGCTCCTCGAACTGGGCGACCAGCACCTCCTCGCGCCCGGTCTCGCGGCAGATTTCCAGCAGCTGCCGCCGCAGCGCCGGCGTCCAGGCGACGTCGCCGCCCTGCTTGAACAGGCGCAGGGCCTCCTCGACGCGGCCTTCGTCGCGCAGCACGTCGATCCAGATCTGCCGCGCGTCCTTGTCGAGCTCCGGGGTCGCAGCGAAGCGCTCGAGCAGCGCGTCCATCGCGCCGCCGGCGCGGTAGGCCGACACGACGACCGTCAGCGCGTAGCGGCGGTCGCGGCGCATCTTGGCCACGCCGACGGCATCCCAGGCGAACTGCTGCGCGTCCTCGAAGCGCTCGGCCGCCAGCGCCCACTCGGCGAGGCGGACCAGCTGCCGGAACCGCACCGTGCCCTCGCCGGACAGCTCGTAGAGGTCGAGCGCGGCGGCCGGCTGGTCGCGGAGCGCGAGGATCACCGCCGCCTGGTTGCGTTGCTCGCGGTCGTTCTCGGGCCGCGCCGCGAAGTCCTGCAGCTGCTGGATCGAGTCGCTGCCGACCAGCGCGCGGCGGAACAGGATGCGTCGCCGCAGCGCCGGCGCGAGCGGACGCGTCAGCAGCGCGTCGTACGCCTCGCCCGCGTCATCGCCGCGCCCGATCGCGTCGAGCAGCTCGGCGCGCAGCAGCAGGTCGGCGTCGGTGCGGGCGCCTTCGTCGATGGCCTCGAGCGCGCGCAGCGCCTGCCGCGGACGGCCCTGGTAGCGCAGCACGCCGCACAACAGCCGCCGCGCGGTCGCCTTCTCCGCGTCCGCCTCGGCGCCTGTGATCCGACCGCGGAGCTCGGCGACCAGCTGCGTGCACTCGCCGTGCGCCGCGGCCGCGGCCTGCCACAGCGCGTCGGCGTCGACGGCGGGCGTGGACCGCTGGATCGCTGCGTCGAGCTGCGCGCGCACCGCGGGCGCGAGCGCTGCGGGGTCGGCCTGCGCCGAGGCCGGCGCGAGCGGGCACCAGAGCACGAACAGCGCCCCGCCGACGCGAGACAGGGACATCAGACAGGCCTCCCAGCGCCGCTGCTGCGGCGGTCGAACACGTCGAACAGGAACGCGAGCAGCGACACGAGCACGAAC
>JBERSB010000005.1:0-2702 GCA_041236755.1 Luminiphilus sp.
GGCTCTGAAGCAACGGTGCCCTGACGGCGGCGCCTGCGTCCCAGGGCGGCTGGCCGGCCCGCGTTCGCGCTCGCAGTCGGGATCGCCGGTCGCTATCGTCCGGGGCCCAAATTCCTCGGCAGAGAGCACCGCTAGCCATGATCATCGGCGTACCCACAGAGATCAAACCCCAGGAGAACCGCATCGGCGCCGTCCCGGCGATGGTGATGGAGCTCGTCGAAGCCGGCAACACCGTGCTGGTCGAGCGCGGCGGCGGCCTCGGCGCGGGCATCCAGGACGAAGAGTACGAAGCCGTCGGCGCGAAGCTCGTCGACACCGCGGCAGAGGTCTACGGGCAGGCCGAGATGATCATCAAGGTCAAGGAGCCGCTCGCAGCCGAGTACGGCCTGATCCGCGAAGGCCAGATCCTGTTCACCTACTTCCACTTCGCGGCGAGCGAAGCGCTGACCCAAGCGATGCTCGCGTCGGGCGCGCACTGCTTCGCCTACGAGACGCTGGTGCACCGCCGCACGCTGCCGCTGCTGACGCCGATGAGCGAGGTCGCGGGCCGCATGTCGGTGCAGGTCGGCGCCGTCTGTCTGGAGAAGCACATGGGCGGCCGCGGCATGCTGATGGGCGGCATCCCCGGGGTCGACAACGCGACCGTCGTCGTGCTCGGCGGCGGCGTGGTCGGCACCAACGCCGCGAAGATGGCCGCCGGCCTCGGCGCCGACGTGCGCATGCTCGACATCGACCTCGACCGGCTGCGCTACCTCAGCGACGTCATGCCGGCCAACGTGCAGACCCTGCACAGCTCGCCGATCGCGATCCGCGAGCAGATCGCGCAGGCCGACCGCGTCATCGGCGCGGTGCTGGTGCAGGGCGCCCGGGCGCCGCGGCTGAGCCGGCGCGAGGACCTCGCGGACATGAAGGACGGCGCGGTCGTCGTCGACGTCGCGGTCGACCAGGGCGGCTGCATCGAGACCTGCAAGCCGACCACGCACGCCGATCCGACCTACGTCGTCGACGGCGTGCTGCACTACTGCGTCGCGAACATGCCGGGCGCGGTCCCGCGCACGTCGACCTTCGGGCTGACCAACGCGACCGGGCCCGGGGCGCGGCGCTTGGCGGCGAGGGGCGCTGCCGCGGCGGCGGCCGACCCCGTGCTGGGCACGGCGGCCAACGTGCTCGCCGGCCGCTGCACGCACCACGCCGTGGCCAGCGCGTTCGGCCTCGAGTTCACGGACGCCGGCAAGGTGCTGTGATCCAGGCGGCCGCCGAGCCAGCGATCGGATGGCTGGATGCCATCGTGCTCGGTGTCGTCGAGGGCCTGACGGAGTTCCTGCCGATCTCCAGCACGGGCCACCTGATCGTGGCCCAGCGCGCGCTCGGCATGGAGGCCGGCGTCACCACCAACGCGTTCGCGGTCGGCATCCAGATCGGCGCGATCACCGCGATCCTGGCGCTCTACTGGCGGCGGCTGACGGGCGCGCTGCAGACCGTGCTCAAGCCCACCGAAGGCCGGCCGAACCTGCTGTGGCAGATCGTCATCGCGGCAGCACCGGCGGCCGTCGTCGGTCTTCTGTTCGAGGACTGGATCGACGAACACCTGTTCTCCTCGACGGTCGTCGCGTGGACGCTGATCGTCGGCGGCGTGCTCCTGTTCGTCATGGAGCGCGTGCTGCGCGGCCGCGGCCCCGGGCAGGAGGACCTCGCGGAGATGTCGTACCGCACCGCGTTCTGGATCGGCGTGTGGCAGTGCCTCGCTTTGGTTCCCGGCACGAGTCGCTCGGGGGCCTCGATCGCCGGCGGCCTGCTGCTCGGCATGTCGCGCACCGCCGCAGCGGAGTTCTCCTTCTTGGTCGGGCTCCCGATCCTCTACGGCGCGTCGCTCTACAAGTTGGTCAAAGTGCGCGACGAGCTGACCGGCGACATGGCGGCGCCGTTCCTGATCGGCACCGGCGTCTCGTTCGTCGCGGCCATCGCCGTGGTGCGACCCTTCGTCGCGTTCCTGCGCCGGCACGACTTCGTGCCCTTCGCGATCTACCGCGTCGTCGCGGGCGCCGCTTTGCTCGCGCTGATCGCCGCGGGCTACGTCGCTTGACGCGGCTCAGCGCCGGTAGCCGAGCTCGCGCACGATCAAGAGCACCTCGCTCCAGCTCGGGAACGGGCGGCCGTGCTTCTGCTTGAACTCGTCGATCGCGGCGATGAACTCGAGCACGTCGGCGTCGACCTCGGCCATCGCGGGCGCTGCGCGGTCGGGCTCCTGGACCTTGCCCTTCTTGGCGCTGGTGGCGGGAGACTTGCCGGCCGTGCGGCCGGCCGCGCCCGCGCGCTTCGTCGCGGATTGGGCCGCTGTCGTCTTGCCGGCCTTCTTCGCGACCTTCTTGGCCGTCGTCTTCGCGGCGGCCTTCTTGGTCTTCTTCTTGGTAGCGACTGCCATGGCAACGGAGTCATCGGCTGCCGGCAGCGGACTCCTTGATCTGCGCGCTGAACGGCGGCTTCAGCACGCCGATGTCGGTGACAATGCCCGTGACGAGGTGGTAGGGGGTGACGTCGAAGGCCGGGTTCCGGGCTCCGACGCCTTCGGGGGCCACGCGCGCCCCGTGGAGACCCGTGACCTCGGTGGCGTCGCGCTATTCGATCGGGATCTCGTCGCCGGTGGCGACCGCGAGGTCGAAGGTCGACATCGGCGCCGCGACGTAGAACGGCACCCCTGCTGC
>JBERSB010000006.1:0-3702 GCA_041236755.1 Luminiphilus sp.
CTAGCTTTTCCGCGCTCCTTGTGACTCCAGGCGCAGACTGCGCCAGGACGAAGAAGGGACGCAGTGCCGATGGGGAGTTAGCTCAGTTGGTAGAGCGCCACAATGGCATTGTGGAGGTCAGGGGTTCGACTCCCATACTCTCCACCATCCGCACTGCTCGCCCGCGCCCGCTGAGGTGCCCGCGCCGCATCCGGCGCCCCGCGAGTAGCGCCAGCAGGTCGCTCCGTCAGCCCCCATCAGGCAGCCCCCCCATCAGGCAGCCCCTCATCAGGGCCGCGACGCGAGCGTGACCCCGAGCCACAGCGCGGCTACGCCGACGACGTTCTGCAGCAGCAGATTGAGCACGAACGGCGCGAAGCGGCGGCCCTCGAGCAGCTGCGCGCCGTCGAACGCGAAGGCCGAGAACGTCGTGAACGCGCCGAAGAAGCCGGCCAGCACGCCGACGTAGACGGCCTGCGGGACGCGGCCCTGCAGCGCGGCCGAGCACAGCCCGAACCCGAAGCAACCGACTAGGTTCACGGCCGCGACCGGCCAGGGGCCGTCGCCGCACCAGCCGCGCAGGCCGGCCGCCGCGAGGTAGCGACAGGCCGCGCCGAGCGCGCCCGCCGCCGCCACCCAGAGGATCACCGAGCCGGGCACGCGCTGCTCACTTCCGCTTGGGGTAGTGCTTGCGGACCCAGTCGCGCCACTGTGCGTCGAAGGTCTCGGCGTCGAGTTCGAACACCTCGTGCAGCAGCTTCGGCGTCATCTTGCGCAGCCGCGCGCCGTCGCCGCTCCAGTCGCCGCTCGCCGGCATCCGCTTCATCTTGTCGAGCATCAGGCCGACCTTCTGCGGGTCGCGCTCGACCAGGAACTCCATGCGCGACCACGACTGCGTGTGCGCGTGGAACCCGAACGCGTTCCAGTCGTCCATCTCTGCCAGCTCGGCGAACGCGATGGTCGCACCCTCGTGCCGCGCGCGCTTGAAGACCTTGTCGTGCCAGTCGTTCTGGGAGTCCTTGTCGACCGACTCGGTGTCCTGGATCCGGGCGCTGATGAACTTGGACTCGACCTTGCGCGAGTAGTAGTGCGCGAGCCCGTTGGAGAACAACAGCGGCAGCGGGTAGTGGAAGCCCCGGTAGACGCCCATCAGGTTCTCCCACATCGCGAACACGAAGTGGCGGTGCAGCCCTTGCGCGTCGAAGCCCTCCATACCTTCTGCGGCGATGCACAAGAGCGGCTGGTGCGTCACCTTGTGCACGAAGCGGAACGAGTCGTCGGCCTCCGTGTCGCAGTAGCGCTTCATGTAGCGCGCCATGTCGGACTTCTTCTGGAACATCAGCAGCAGGTGCTTGTCCGGCGCGCCGAGGAACGGCCCCGTGCCGTTCTGCTTGGAGTCCTTGTCGAACATCTCGGGCCTGGCGCCGACGAGGTCCGTGAACTCCCGGTAGGCCTGCTCGCACCGCGCAGCGTAGAGGTGCAGCTGCAGCCACGGGCCGAGCTTGCGCGGCTTGGCCGGCACCTTGCGCCACTTCTTGTTGAGCGCCTTGCACTCGGCGTAGACCGCCTTCTTCTGCTTGCTGTCCTCGGGCAGGCGCGCGGTCGTCATGTTGAGACCGAGACGGAAGTGTTCGGTCTCCATCCACAGCACGCGGCCTGGGCCGAGCACCTTGTCGACGTCCGACGTGCTGAAGTGGTCCGCCCAGGCGAACGGCCCGTAGCGCACGACGCCGAGCGCCTGCATCGCGTCCTGGTCCTGCTTGGTGTAGGGGTCGCCCTTCTCGCTCAGCTTCTGGACCTCGTCGTCCGAGCGCTTCTGCGCAGCCAGCGGCGGCGCGCAGACGGCGACGCAGACAAGGGCCGGGACGAGACAGAGCAGGGAACGGGCGGTCATCAGGGAGCGGGCGCGCGGCGGGCGTGCTGCATCGTCACTGCGTGCGCCATCGGCGGCAACCCTCGATATGCGCGGGGGCGCGAGCCATCGGCCCGCGCCCCCGCATGGGAGCAGCGTCGCAGCTTCGACACCCGCGGCTAGCGCGCGTCGCCGACCAGCTCTTCGGGGCGCTTCAGCGCGAGGTCGCGGAGCTCCTGCTCGCGCGCCCGGAGCTCCTCACGCTCCTTGGCGAGCTTGTCGAGGTCCTTGTTGAACTTCTTCAGCTTGCGCGACTTCGGCCCGTTCTTCTCGATCTCCTTGTCGATGCGCCCGCGGACGAGGTCCTCCTGCGCGTCGAGCTTGTCGTACTGGCCGAGCAGCTTGCGGAGCTGCTTGATCGCCTGCTTCGCGTTCTCGTCGTAGCACCGGTCGAGGTAGCCGAACATGACCTTCCAGAGGTCGGACTGGGACTGGTCGCCCGGCAGCGCCAGCTTCTGGTCGCCGTTGGGGTCCGCGACGAACAGGTGCGGCACCTTCTTCTCCCCCTCGCCCTTCTTGAACAGATTGTAGAAGGGGTGGGTCTCGGTCAGCACGTTCGGAGGCAGCTTGACGCAGCGGAACCAGTGCGTGAGCAGCACGGTCTGCTCGTTGTCGAGCGTCCGGCTGAGCACAGCGTGGTCCGTGCCCTTGCACAGCTCGCACTCGCGCAGGATCAAAAGCGGCCGGCGGTCCCCGTCAGCGACCAGCTCGTAGGCCCGCTCGATCGGCAGCGCGCGGTCCGCCTCCTTGGCGACCGTGCGCTCCCCGGGCTTGCGCGCGGGCGTCGTGGGCTTGTAGACCGGGTAGGTCCACTCGATCTTGAGCATCTCCTTCGCGGTGCGACCGCGACGGAAGTCGAGCGGGATGCCGCCACCGCGGCCGCCGCCTCCACCTGGAGCTGCACGACTGGGGGCCGAGTTTGCGCGCGGAGCCCAACTGGCTCCGCCTCCACCGCCGCTTCATCACTGGGGCGCTGCGGGACGCGCCAGGACCATGGCGGCCACAGCGCAGAGCGCGCTGGTCAGGACACTTCGTAGCATATGTCTCGGACTCCTCTTGGGTCGAAACCGCCTGGAGCGGTCGGAGCGACGCTGGGGCGGTGCGCGGCTCTGCCATAAGTCTATCGGACGATGCGCTACGGACAACCCAAGGCCAAAACCGGCCGTCGCGGAGCGCACCAGATCTCGCCAGCGCCGTTGACGCCGGGGCGCTGACGGCGCACGCTCTCGCGCCCTCAACTCCGAACCGCCCCCGATCCTCGCACCGTGACCGACACCGAAGCCTCGTCCTCGCCCGCCGCATCCGACTGGAAGACCACTGTCCTCGCGCTGCGCGAGCGGTTCTCGGGCCAGAAGGACAGCGTCCTGTTCTGCCTGCACAAGCTCGAGCAGGACGCCGGCGTGGGCCTGGCAGACCTCCGCGACGAGGCCGCCGCGCTGGGCATCCCGATGGCCGGGCGCGCGCTCCATTCGGCGAAGGTGCTGCTCGGGATGGCGACGACCAAGCCGCGACGTCCCAAGGCGGCCGCGCAGCCCGCGCTGGCGCAGCCGGCTGTGACGAAGTCGGCCGCGAAGATGCAGGCCGCAGACGGTAGCGCGATCGAGGAGCAGGTGCTGTCCGCCGTGCGGAAGATCCAGAGCGCCGCAGGCGCCGAGGCAGACCGCATGCGCGCAGCGATCCGCGAAGCGGTCCGCGTCCTGCAGGACGCGCTCGACGACTGACGGCGAGCGGACCGACGGCGAGCGGACCGCGCTCAGCCTGCGTCGGACGAGAGTTCGTCCGCGCCGACCTCCGGGCCGTCGGCAAGCACC
>JBERSB010000007.1:0-7604 GCA_041236755.1 Luminiphilus sp.
CCGTGACCACACGACGGTCATCTACGCGGTCAACAAGATCCGCGAGCGCTCGCAGAAGGACCGGATGTTCAAGGAGACGCTCGACGGCCTCAGCAGCCGTCTGATGACGCGCTCCTTCCGCAGCTGAGGCCGGGGGCCCAGCCTCCGAGAATGCCGCTGCTCGACGCGACGGAGCGCCGTGGCGCTCGCTGCGCCAAAGCTCTTGGCTGATGGGCTCAGCAGCCCTCGAGCCGGGAAGGATGTACGCCGTGTCGGGGGACCGTGGGTCTCGTCCAGGTTGGGCTCACAGGAGCCGGCTCACGCCGCTGACCGGGCCCGACATGCACATGGCCGAGGCCGCGCCAGTGGCCTGGTGGCGCCGCAATCTCTTGACGCGTTGTCTCTCCGGAGCGTGTGCACCAGAACCCAGAGGCGCGACCTCGTCATGAGACCCGTGGGCTCTCGTCGGAGACCTCCTTTGGGCCCACAGGAGAACCGTCAGTCCTTCTCCGACCACCTCCGGATCACCCCGCTCGACTCTCCCCGCCGAGCCCGCTCGTCGAACGTTTCGGGCAACTCCTACCGCCGGTTGTCAACACACCAAGAACGCCACGAACAGGGGGATTCGCGTCGATCCTCGGGGGTTTGGCGGGTATCGTCTCCAGACTCGTGACGGCACGGATGACTGGGTAAGAGAGAGAATTCTCTACCTACAACAGTCACCCCGTGCCGCGCGTCTCGCAGCAGGCTCGCAACAACATCCGACAGACTCCGCACCCACGTCGACAAGAGACGTACGCGCACGGGCCAACCCCATCCAAGCACCTGAGAACCCGCACGACCCACCCATGAAAATCCTCTGCGATCGCGCAGCGCTGCTCGAAGCAGTCAGCGTCGTGTCCTCGGTCGTCCCTTCGAAGACGACCAAGCCGATCCTGCAGAACGTGCAGCTCCGCGCGGACAGCGAAGGCATCACGTTGTTCGCCACCGACCTCGAGATGGCCGCCAAGGTCCGCCTGGACTCGGTCAAGGTGAGCAAGGAGGGTGCGGTGCTGTTGCCGGGCAAGGAGACCGCAGCGCTGCTCCGAGAGCTCAGCGATCCGACGGTGACGTTCGAGAGTTCGGATCTCCGCTGCCGCATCGACAGCGGCGGTGGTTCGTTCGTGCTCCTCGGTGAGGACCCTGAGCAGTTTCCGGCCGAGGCGTCGGTGTCCTCGGGCAAGCGCCTGGACATCGAGAGCGGTGTGCTGCTGCGCATGATCCAGGAGACGATGTTCGCGGCCGCGCGCGAGGAGACGCGCTACGCCATCAACGGCGTGCTCCTCGACGTCGGGGGCGGCTGCGTGAGGCTGGTCGCCACGGACGGTCGCCGGCTCGCGATCAGCTACCAGAACGATGTCCAGAGCGAGGACGACGTGTCGTTCAAGGCGGTGGTGCCGTTGCGCGCGCTGCAGACCCTCTCTCGCGCACTGAGCGACGACAGCAAGGAGAACCTCACGGTCGAGGTAGGCGACAAGCAGGTCGTGTTCACGACGGGACAGATGCAGCTGGTGAGCCAGCAGCTCGACACGAGGTTCCCGGACTACGAAGGCGTCATGCCCAAGGCCGCCGACACGACGGTCGAGGTCCAGAAGGCCGTGCTCGAGGGTGCGCTCCGACGCGCGGCGATCCTCTGCTCGGCCGACATGCGCATGGTCAAGTTCGAGATCGGAGACCAGCAGATGCGGATGACGGCCGACAACTCGGCCCGCGGCCGCGCCGACGTCACCATCGACGCCCAGGTGAAGGGCGCGGGCGGCAGCATCAACTTCAACCCGGACTACATCCTCGAGGCCCTTCGCCAGTGCGACCTCGAAGAGGTCCGTCTGGACATGTCGGACGACTCGATGCCCGCGAAGTTCACGCTCGGCGAGTCGTTCACGTATGTCGTCATGCCCATCAGCGGCGCCTGAGGTCCGCGCTCCACTTGAAGCCGAGACCTTCATCCAACCCGCTCCCGATCGGTGACCTGCTCAAGGACATCGTCAAGCAGGCGGGCTCCGGCAAGTCGCGGCGCGTCTACCTGGACGCACTCGACCAGGCGCTCGGCACCGAACTCGCTTCCCACTGTCAGATCCTGAGCTGCCGCAAGGGCCGACTCGTTGTCGAGCTCGACTCTGCGCCGCTCTACGCCGAGCTCAGCGGCTTCCGCCGCGACGAGCTCCGACTCCGCATCAACGAACTCGTCCCCGACCAACCGATCGCCGAGCTGAACTTCCGGCTCGGCGGGACGGGGCACGCCTGAACCGACCCTGTATGGCTGAAGAACCCAAATACGACGCCAGCTCGATCAAGGTCCTCGAGGGCCTCGACGCCGTGCGTAAGCGCCCCGCGATGTACATCGGTGACACCGGCATCAAGGGGACCCACCACCTCGTCTGGGAGATCGTCGACAACTCGATCGACGAGGCGCTCGCAGGCCGCGCCAACCGGATCGACGTGCGCGTCCACAAGGACGGGTCGATCTCGGTCCGCGACAACGGCCGCGGGATCCCGGTGGACATGCACGCGAGCGGTCGGCCGGCGCTCGAGGTGATCCTCACCAAGCTGCACTCCGGCGGCAAGTTCGACAAGGGCAGCTACAAGGTCTCCGGCGGCCTGCACGGCGTCGGCATCAGCTGCGTCTGCGCGCTCGCCGACGTGCTCGAGGTCGATGTGCACCGCGACGGCAAGATCCACCGCCAGACCTACGGCCGCGGAGCGCCGACCAGCGAGCTGAAGGTGATCGGCCAGACCGACACGTCGGGCACGATGATGCGGTTCAAGCCGGATCCGCAGATCATGGAGGCGACCGAGTTCTCCTACGAGATCCTGCGCAAGCGACTGCGCGAGATGGCCTACCTGATGGGTTCGGCCGACCTCAACATCACGCTGTTCGACGAGCGCACGGACGAGGGCGAGGAGTTCAACTTCCCCGACGGCCTGGTCGAGTTCGTCAAGGACCTCAACGACGGCAAGAACGCGATCCACAAGGACCCGATCTTCTTCCGGCGGGAGATGCCTTCGGCCGAGGACCCGGACAAGCTCTACGAGGTGGAGATCGCGCTGCAGTACAGCGACGCCTACCACGAGAACGTCTACTCGTTCGTCAACAACATCAACACGATCGAGGGCGGCACGCACCTCGTCGGCTTCCGCACGGCGCTGACCCGCGCGCTCAACAACTGGGCGCGCCAGGAGAAGGTGCTCAAGGAGAAGGATCCGGTGCCCGGCGGCGACGACTTCAAGGAAGGGCTCGCCGCGATCGTGTCGGTCAAGGTCCCCGACCCGCAGTTCGAGTCGCAGACCAAGATCAAGCTCGGCAACCGCGAGGTGCAGTCGGTGGTCGAGACCGTCGTCGGCGAGGGCATCCGCACCTACTTCGAGGAGAACCCGTCGGTCGCCAAGGGGATCTACGGCAAGGCGCTCGACGCGCTCAAGGCGCGCGAGGCCGCGCGCAAGGCACGTGACCTCGTGCGCCGCAAGTCCGCGCTCGAGGGCGGTGGCCTGCCGGCCAAGCTCGCCGACTGCCAGAAGGGCACGCCGCGCGACCAGGCAGAGCTGTTCCTGGTGGAGGGTGACTCCGCTGGCGGCACGGCCAAGCAGGGCCGCATGCCGCACCAGGCGATCCTGCCGCTGCGCGGCAAGATCCTCAACGTCGAGAAGGCCGCCGTGGACTCGATCCTCAACCACGAGGAGATCCAGACGATCGTCAGCGCGGTCGGGACCGGCTTCCTCGACGAGCCGTTCGAACCCGACAAGCTGCGCTACGGCAAGATCATCGTGATGACGGACGCCGACATCGACGGCTCCCACATCCGCACGCTGCTGCTGACGCTCTTCTACAGAAAGCTGCCGGAGCTCGTGACGCGTGGCCACGTCTACGTGGCGCAGCCGCCGCTCTACAAGATCAAGAAGGGCAAGAACGAGCGCTACGCCGTCACCGAGCAGGAGCGCGCGGCGATCCTCGCCGAGTTCGGCTTGGGCCAGCTGCAGCTGTCGTCGCTCGGCGGCGAGGGCAAGACCTTCGAGCGCGACGTGCTCCGCGAGCTGATGGATCTGGTCGCCCGGATCGGCGCGCGGGAGGCGCGCATGCCGGCCGAGGGCGTGGTGCCGTTCGGGGACTACCTCGCCGAGGCGACTGTGCCCGGCTGCGAGCTGCCGCACTACTACGTGGTGCGCGGCGGCGAGGGCGCGTTCTGCGACACCGAAGAGCAGATGCAGGCCAAGATCGAGGCCGTCACCGCCGAGAAGGGCAGCCCGCCGGTCGTCTACGAAGGCCCTGAGTCCGACTGCACGCGCGACACCGCCGACATCGAGGTCTACGCGCTGCATCTCGGGAGCGAGCTGCAGCCGATGCTCGCGCGGCTGCTCGAGCTCGGACTCAACGCCGACGCGCTGCGTCGCAGCGAGGCGCCCAGCTTCGAGATCGCCGCGAAGGACAAGCGCATCCCCGTGCACAGCCTCTTCGAGGCGATCGAGGTCGTGACCGACGAGTGCAGCAGCGGCGTCGAGATCCAGCGCTACAAGGGCCTGGGCGAGATGAACCCGCAGCAGCTGTTCGAGTCGACGATGGACCCCGAGCGGCGCACGCTGCGCCGCGTGGCCGTCAGCGACATGGTGGAGGCCGACAAGATCTTCACGGTGCTGATGGGTCCCGAGGTCGAGCCGCGCCGCGACTTCATCGAGAAGCACGCGCTCGAGGCGACGAACATCGACGTCTAGCGCGGCGAAGCCGGCGCAAGAGCCACGAGGACACATGGCCGACCTGCAGCCGTTCCACTTCGCGTTCCCGGTCGACGACCTGGAGGCTGCCAGCAGCTTCTACGTCGACGTGCTCGGCTGCGGCGTGGGGCGGTCGAGCGACAAGTGGATCGACTTCGACCTGTTCGGCCACCAGGTCGTCGCCCACCTGGTGGCGCAGGACGCCTTGCCCGCGTCCAACACCAACCCGGTCGACGGGGACCACGTCCCGGTGCCCCACTTCGGCGTGGTGCTCGAGTGGGGGAGCTGGCACGCGCTGGCCGGGCGACTGCGCGACCGAGGCGTCGCGTTCGTGCTGGAGCCCCGGGTCCGCTTCGAGGGCCGCGCGGGCGAGCAGGCGACCATGTTCTTGAGGGACCCCGCCGGCAACGCCCTCGAGTTCAAGTCGTTCCGGGACCCGGCGCAGCTGTTCGCCGTCGACGGCGCGTGACGCTCTGCGCCTCGGTTGTGCGTGTCGAGCCGCGGCCGGATCTGCGAATATTGCGGTAGCACGATCGGTAGACCGGTCGCGCTCCCGCTCCCGAGCCCACCGCATGCACCGCGTTCGCTACCTGATCGGTCTCTGTGTCCTCACGGCAGCCGCGTTGGGCGCGGTCTGGATCGTGCGGCTGCTGCGCACGGTCGACGACCGCCCGGGGTTCGCGTTGACGGTGGAGTTCAAGAACGCGCAGGGCCTGCGCGCGGGCACCGACGTGCGCTACCGGGGCGTCCCCGTCGGCACGGTCCGCGAGGTCGCGATCTCGACGGACGGCGCCAAGGCCGTCGCGACGCTCCGCATCGAGCCGGAGGGCGCCCGGCACGCTTGCGTGAACAGCAGGTTCTGGGTCGTGCGGCCGCGCTTCGGCGGTCTGACGTCCGGCGCGACCGGCCTCGACACCCTCGTCCGGGACTCGTACGTCGCCTTCTACACACCTGAAGAGCGCGGCTCCCGACTCGCCCCGGGGAGCCTGATCGCGGGTAGCGAACGACCGCCGGCAGGCTCGAACCCCGAGCAGCTCGCGGACGTGCAGCACGGAGACCTGCTGATGACGCTGCTCGTTCCCGAGAACCACGGCCTCGAACCGGGCAGCGCGGTGATCTTCCGCGGCATGCAGACCGGGGACGTGCGCCGGGTCGCGCTGGCAACGTCGGGCACGCACGTCGAGGTCGACCTCCGCATCGCGCGACAGCACCGGCAGACGGTGACCGACCGCTCCGCGTTCTGGGTCGCCCGTCCGCAGGTCACCGGCGCGCTGTTCAGCGGCTTCACGGTTAACGACGTCGGCTCGCTGCTGAAGCCCTACGTGAGCTACCACGGCGAGCCGGGCGACGGCGTGCTCGTCCAGGACGGCTACGTCGCTGCCGCCGAGTCCGAGCGTCCGGAGATCGAGCTGGCCGAGGTTCCGAAGCGCTTCCTCGAGGAGCGGCCCCGCGCGTCGTCGGCCCCGCGCGACGACGTCCTGCTCGTGCGCGTCAGCTACGCGGCCGTGGAGCGGGACACGTTCAGCAGGGACGATCAGGTCCGCCGGCAGGGAACCGGCCTGCTCTACCGGGACGCGTCGGGTCGCGCCGTGGTCGTGACCGCGCGGTCGCTCGTCGACGCGAGCTTCACCGAGCGAGAACTCTGGGGCACCCCGACGATCGGCGAAGAGCAACTCAAGGTGCTGCTGTTCGACGGGACGGTGTTGCGCGCCGGCCGCGTGTGGGTCCACCCCGACGGCGAGGACCTCGCAGCGCTCGTGCTCGCCGACGCGCCGCCGGATCTCGCGGGCACGCCCGCCCAACAGTTCGCAGCCGCGCCGGACACCTCTGGTTCGTCCGCTGCTGCGCGCGTGCTGCGCGTGGCCGGACCGGACGGTGCGCCGTCGGCTGACGTAGCCTTCCGTGTCGACGTCGAGGTTGACCGGTCGACGCTGGGTGGGGTGGTCCACGTCGCAGGCCGGATCGAAGGGCTCTTGGTGTTCGGCCCGGACGGCGAGAGTCGGGCCGTGCAGGGGCTGGCCGACTTGCCGGCAGACCTGAAGCCGCGGTGAGCCGACAGATGTCCGCTGCGCTCGAGTTCCGCGGCTTCGGCCTCGCCCACCGGCGCCCCGGCGGCGAGGACGTGCTCCTGGAAGACGTCGACCTCGCGCTCGAGGAGCATGGCTTCTATGTGCTGGTGGGCACGAGCGGCGGCGGCAAGTCGTCGCTGCTCCGCGTGCTAGCAGGGCTCGTCGAGCCGCGCGAGCCGGCGCCGAGGCTGAGCGGCGCCCTGTTCGCGTTCGGGAGCGAACTGAGCGGCGACGGCGTCGCGGACGTCGCCGCGATCCTGCAGGACGAAGGGCTTCTCGACGAGCTGAGCTCGCGCGAGAACGTCGAGCTGGCGCTGAAACAGGCCGGGCGCTCGCGCAAGCTCGCGCCCGCGCTGCTCGCGCAGGCGGGCCTCGACGATCCGCCGGCGCGGGTCGCGCAGCTGTCCGGGGGCATGCGCAAGCGCGTCGCCGTCGCGCGCGCGCTCGCGTGCTCGCCGAAGCTGCTGCTTTGCGACGAGCCGACCGCCGGCCTCGACCCTCCGTCGGCAAAGGAGATCGCGGCCTTGCTCCGTGCGGCCCACGACCAGGACAAGGCGCGCGCCACGATCGTCATCACCCACGACCTCGAGGCGTTCCAGGGGCTGACCAGCGGCGTGCTCGTGCTCGATCGACCGACGCGCTCGCTGCGCCTGGAGCCGCCGACCTGGCGGCCGGGCGGGGCCGAGAGCCGCGCGTCGGCGACGGAGCCGCGCGCGCAGGGCCCTGGCCGCAGCGGCGAACCCGAGGCTGCGCACGTCGCGCGGCGCCTGCTGCTGCGGCTCGGCGCGATCGCAGAGACCTTGTGGGATTCGC
>JBERSB010000008.1:0-2718 GCA_041236755.1 Luminiphilus sp.
CGCGGCCTCGCCGTAGGCCTCGTGCTTCAGCTCCCCCAGCGTGATCCGCGCCTCGGGCCGCTCCGGAGCAGCGGCGATGCTCGCCACCAACAGCCTGCTGGCGCGCTCGTAGTTGCGGCGGCCGCCCAGCTCGAAGAGCGAGCGTCCGACGTAGGCTAGGCGCACCGGGTCCTCGGGCTCCGGCTGCAGCGCCGCGTTCTGCTCCCACAGCGCGACGGCCGCCGCGCGGTCGCCGGCCCCGTGGAGCACGACGCCGAGGCGGTGGCGCGCGCGCGTATCCGCCGGGTCGCGCTCGACCAGCTGCCGCAGCAGCGCCGCGGCCTGTTCGTAGCCGCCGACGCGCCGGTGCGTCTCGGCGAGCAGCCAGACCACTTCGGGGGCCGCCTGCGCGGACGCGGGCAGGCGCAGCAACGCCCGCTGCGCCTCCTCGTACCGGCCGCGCCCCACCTCGATCTGCTGCAGGCCGACCGTCGCCGCGACGTAGAAGCGGTCCGACTCGTCGACGCCGTCCTCGACCAAGTACTCGAAGAGCTCCTCGAAGGTCTGCTCTGCCTCGAGCAGCCTCCCGGCGACCAGCTTGCGCTCGGCGTCGGCGAGCAGGTCGGCGTACTCCTCGTCGGCGCCGTCCTGCGCGGCGAGCGCAGACGACAGCCAGAAGCAGACCGGCAGCAGGAAGACGTGCAGACGCATCGCGCGTGACATTACGGGCCATGGGCCGCAGCCGCTGCCCGAACCACCAGAATGCGCCGCTGTGCCGCGGCTCACGCGTCGAGCCCTTCGAACTTCGCGAGCGTCACGCGCACGTGCTCGGGGATCGGCGCTGGCGCCATGCTGTCGTCGACGAACACGAGCGCGGCCTCCGCCTCGCAGAGCACGTCGTCGCCGGCTCGGACCTCGTAGCGCATCGCGAAGCTCGAGTTCCCGATCCGCGTGGTCGCCGCGGCCACCGAGAGCTGCATGCCCAGACGGCCCGGCCGGCGCCACTTGACGGTCGCCTCGGCCAGCACGACCGGCACCCGGTGGTCCTCCATCAGGCCCAGGTGGGAGAAGTAGGCGAACCGGGCCTGCTCCATCAGGCTCAGGTAGACCGCGTTGTTGACCACGCCCGCGGAGTCCACGTCGACCCACCTCAGCGGCACCTCGGTCTCGAATCGATAGAGCATGCACTCCATTGTCTCCCCAGACGTTCTGTCACAACAGCCCGTAGCGCGGCCGGTCCGGGAGGGAATCGGGCGCCCGTTCGTCGAGAGCACCATGCACAAGCTGATCCCGCTGCTGCTGCCCCTGGCCCCGCTGCTGTCCAGCGGCGCGGCCACCGCCCAGGACCCCTCGCTCCAAGAGCGCAGCTCGCCGCTCCAGGTCGTCGAGCCCAACGCCGACGACCGCGCGCTCCGCATGACCCCCGTCGTGCGCGCCGTGCAGCGCGCCGCCGACAGCGTCGTGAGCATCTACCTGCAGAACCAACTGGCGCGGCGCCAGCCGGTCACCGAGGGCCAGGGTTCCGGCGTGCTGCTCGACGACAGCGGCCTCGTCATCACCAACTGGCACGTCATCGCGCCCGTGTTGCTCGCCGAGCAGCGCGGCCGCAGCTACGGCGTGCTGGTCAAGCTCCGCGACGGCCGCGAGCGCAAGGCCCGCGTGCTCAGCTCGACGCCGACGCGCGACCTCGCGCTGCTGCAGCTGCAGCTCGAGGGCGACGAGCAGGTGCAGCCGATCGAGATCGGCCGCTCGTCGGACCTGATGATCGGCGAGACCGTGATCGCGATCGGCAACCCCCAGGGCCACGCCAACACCGTCACCAGCGGCGTGCTGTCGGCGACCGGCCGCTCGATCCAGGTGCGCGCGCCCGACGGCGTCGTGCGTGAGTACGAGGACCTGCTGCAGACCGACGCGGCCATCAACCAGGGCAACAGCGGCGGCGCGCTGCTCGACATCACCGGCCGCCTCGTCGGCATCAACAACGCCATGTCGGCCGGCGCCGAGAACATCGGCTTCGCGATCCCGATGGACGTCGTGCGCAAGGAGTTCCAGGAGCAGCTGCTGCAGAGCACCAGCTTCGTCGCCGGCGGCGAGGCCCCCTGGCTCGGCATGGAGGTCGCCGACCGCGACGGCGCGGTCGTCGTAACCGAGGTCGTGCCCCAGGGACCGGCAGCGCTCGCAGGCGTGCGCGAAGGCGACGCGCTGAAGGACATCGCGGGCCGCCCCGTGCGCTCCTCGATCGACTACATGAGGAGCTTCTTCCAGCTCGCCGAAGCGCGCGAGGTCGCGCTGACCGTGACGCGCAAGGGGCGGGACGTGCGCGTCGAGACGGCGCCGATCGCCAGGGTCGACGGGGCGATCCTGACCGGCCTCGGCGTGCGCCTGCGCGAGATCGACGTCGAGGAGAACCAGCGCCTGGTCCGCGCTGCGACCTACGCGTTCTACCGCGGCAGCGGCCTGCGCCGGGTCTCCCTGTTCCCGGCGACGCTGCGCGTGACCGAAGTGCTCGAGGGCTCGCCTGCAGACCGCACGGGCCTCGAGGCCGGCGACCTGATCCTGGGCGTCCTCGCCCGCGGCCGCTTCGGCGAGCGCGAACTGCCGCTGCACTCCCGCCGCGACCTCGCCCGGCTCTGCCAGGAGCGGCGCGGCAGCGACGTGAAGTTCATCGTGCTGCGGGACGACCGCGACCTGATCGGCACCGTCAAGCTCGGCGGCTGACGCCGTGGACCGGGCGCGCTC
>JBERSB010000009.1:0-2620 GCA_041236755.1 Luminiphilus sp.
GTGACCGCACTCTCGCGCTCGGTCCGGCCGTCGGGGCCCGGGCGGGAGAGCATCGCGGCGAGCTCGTCGAGCTCGTCGATCTCTTGGGCTGGCGCCTGGCCACCCGCGCCGCCCGACTGCTCACGAGGCGCCTGCGCGCCGGACGACGCGCGCGCTTCGTCCGAGGAGCGAGCTGGAGAGCCGTCGTCGACCGCGGCGCTCGCTGCGCGCTCGGCGTCGCCACCCGCACGGTCGGTGCATTCGACGCGCTCGGGGGCGCCGACGTGCTCGGGCCGGCCGGCGGCAGGGCGGCTCGCACAGGCTCCATCGATACACGGCATACCGGGCGCCAGAGCGCACCAGAGGAGCGCCTTCGCCGCGATCCGAATGCCAACCGAGATGCCCTTCATCACCGCAGAAATTGCCGCCGCGAGAACCCAGCGTGGCCCGTGCGCCTCGACCGCCGACGAGATCCTACCAGAGGCGGCGGAGCGAAGAACCATCGGCGTTCCGACACGTGCACCCAAAGGTCCGATCCAGCGTGCACGACCAGCGCGAACCACGAAGGCGCGTTGCGGAGCGCCAACCGGGCGCGCCCGCGCTCCGAGCGGAGATCAGCGGATCTTCCAGCGCGCGGCGCGGGACTTGCCGACCTGCACGACGTAGTCGCCGGGGCCGAACTCCGCCTTCACGTCGGCTACGACCTCGCCGTCGACGCGCACGCCGCGGCCCTGGATCAACCGGCGGGCCTCGCTGCTCGAGCTGCACAGCTTCGACGCCGCGAGGCCCGTGGGCAGCTGCACGCCGCCCGCGTCGGTGCGCCGGGTCTGCTCGTCCGGGCTCCACTCGGGCAGGTCGTCGGGGAGGCCGCCGTCCTTGTGGACCCGGTCGTACTCCGCGCGCGCCGTCTGCGCCGCGTCGGCACCGTGGTAGCCCTCGACCACCGCCGCTGCGAGCGCGAACTTCGCGTCGAGCGGCCGCTCCAGCAGCGTCCCTACGCGCGCCTCGTCGACGTCGGTGAGCAGCGTGAAGTACTTCGCGAGCAGCTCGTTCGGCGTCCGCATCAGCTTCTGGAACTGCTTCGACGCCGACTCGGCGACGCCGACGTAGTTGTCGAGCGACTTGGACATCTTCTGGCTGCCGTCGAGCCCCTCGAGCAGCGGCATGGTCAGGCACACCTGAGCGACCTGGCCCTGCTGGCCCTGCAGGTCGCGCCCGACCAGCAGGTTGAACAGCTGGTCGGTGCCGCCGATCTCGACGTCCGCCTGCAGCTCGACCGAGTCCCAGCCCTGCAGCAGCGGGTAGAGGAACTCGTGCACGCTGATCGGCAGGCCGCCCTTGTAGCGCTTGGTGAAGTCGTCGCGTTCGAGCATGCGGGCGACGGTGTAGCGGCTCGCGAGCGAGACGCAGTCCATGAACGACTGCCCGAGGAACCACTCGCCGTTCTCGCGCTCCTCGATGCGGTCGACGTCGAGCACCGCGCCGATCTGCGCGCGGTAGGTCTGCTTGTTGGCCTCGACCTGCTCACGGGTCAGCGCCGGCCGCGTCTTGTTGCGCCCCGTCGGGTCGCCGACCATCGCGGTCGCCGTACCCCACAGCACGATCACCGTGTGCCCGAGCCGCTGGAAGTCGCGCAGCTTTCGCAGCGGCACGGTGTGCCCGAGGTGGATGTCCGGGCTGCTCGGGTCGATCCCGAACTTCACCCGCAGCGGCGCGCCCGCGGCGCGGCTCTGCTCCAGGCGCTCGCGGAGGTCGTCCTCGTCGACGAGGTCGACGACGCCGCGTCGGATGACGGCCAACTGCTCTTCGACGGGTGGGAACTGCACGCTGGAGGTCTACTCGTGGGGCCGAACCGTGGCAAGCGATGCGCCGCTCACCGCCGGCTCTCCCACCAGGCGAGCCAGCCGTCGCGGTCGCCGACGGCGATCCGCACGCCCGCGATCCGGCTCAGCGCCGCCATCGCGACCTGCGCCTGGTCGGCGCGGCCGAACCGGACCTGGTCGATGAGTAGCGCGCACGCTTCGGCGCGGCGGCTGCGCGGCGTGAGCAGCGCGCTCAGGTATGCGCTTGCGAAGTTGCGCGGGTTGAAGTCCTGCAGCGCCGCGCGCAGGCCCGCGATCGGCTGCGCGCGCAGGATCTCGTGCCCCGCCGGCCACTGCGTGAACGAGGCAGCGCCCGCGGTGACGCGCTGCACGGGCGCGCGCAGGCCGTCGGTCTGCACGTAGCCGGGCAGCAGGTCCACGCGCACGACGACCGAGCGCCGCACAGCGTCGCCGACGTCGGCGCCGACCTCGACGGGCAGCCGGAGCTCGCGGCCCTCGCGCAGCTCGACGGCGTCGGGCAACCATAGGAAGTCCTTGGTCTGCGCGCTGCGCGAACTGCCGTCCACGTATTCGTCGTCGATCGTGACCGCGACGGCGAAGCCGATCGGGTCCCGCTGGCCCCGGCCTCCGAGCACGACGGGCGCCGCCATCGGCGGCACCACCAGCTCCAGGCGCAGCGGCCGACCGAGGTCGGGAGCTGCGACCTCCTCGTCCTCGTTCGCATCCACACCCCCCTCGGCGCCGACCAACCGCAGCGCACCCGCTGTGGTGACGTGCTGCTGGAAGCGCAGCCCGCGCGCGATCGCGCGATAGCCTGC
>JBERSB010000010.1:0-3565 GCA_041236755.1 Luminiphilus sp.
ATCATCTCCGCGTCCATGCGGAAGCGCGCGCCGCGCGCCAGCAGGCGGTTGTCCGGATCGGCGACGAAGGCCTCGGTAGCCGCCGCCGAGCTCTGCCGGTAGGTGCGCGACGTCACCATCGCGCGCATCAGCCGCTTGACGTCCCAGCCCGACCGCACGAAGCGCCGCGCCAACAGGTCCAGCAGCTCGGGGTGGCTCGGCGCGGCACCCTGCGTCCCGAAGTCCTCGGAGGTCCCGACGAGGCCGACGCCGAACAGCTGCTGCCAGAACCGGTTGACGGCGACCCTCGCCGTGAGCGGGTGGTCCGGCGCGAGCAGCCAGTCGGCGAGGTCCATGCGCGACGGCGTCGGCCCCTTTGCAGCCATCGGCGGCAGGAACCCAGGCGTCCCTCTCGTGACCAGCGCGCCGGGCACGTTGTACTGGCCGCGCACGAACACGTGCGTGGGCCGCGCCTCGGCGCGCTCCTTCATCACCATCGCCGCCGGGACCTGCATCGTCAGCGCGTCCTGCTGCTTGCCCACGGCGTCGTTCGCCGCCTTCGCGCGCTTCTCGAACTCGCCACAGCTCGCGGCGAAGCCCGGCCGCGCCAGCTTGGTCGTCAGCTTCGCCAGCTCGTACGTCACCGAGGCCTTCGCGCGGGCGGCCGCGAGCCGCTCCCGTTCGCCGCGCTGCTCGCCGCTCGGCAGCTCGATGTAGGGCGGCTGGATGCCGCGCCGGAAGTCCCCGCCGCGACGACCACCGGTCTCCGGCGCCGCGTCCAGGTTGTTGAAGAAGGCCGCGAAGCGGTAGTAGTCCTGCTGGGTGATCGGATCGAACTTGTGGTCGTGGCACTGCGCGCAGCCCACGGTCAGGCCCAAGAACACCGTGCCGAACGTGTTGACGCGGTCGATCACGTTGCGCGCGTGGCTCTCCTCGGGGAGCGCGGTGCCGACGTCGATGATCAGGTGCAGCCGGTGGAAGCCCGAGGCCACCAGCTGGTCTTCGCTCGGCTCGGCGAACAGGTCGCCCGCGAGCTGGAACCGCAGGAAGTCGTCGAACGGCAGGTTGTCCGCGAACGCCCGGATCACCCAGTCGCGATACGGCGAGAGCTCCCGGTAGTGGTCGTGGTGCACCCCGTTGGTGTCGGCGAAGCGCACCGCGTCGAGCCAGTAGCGCGCCATGTGCTCCCCGAACTGCGGCCGCGCGAGCAGCCGGTCGACGAGGCGCTCGTAGGCGCCGTCGGCCTCGTCGCCGAGGAACGCGCGGATCTCCGCGCGGCTCGGCGGCAAGCCGGTCACATCGAAGGTCACGCGGCGGATCAGCGTGCGCCGGTCTGCCACTTCGTTCGGCGTGAGACCCTCACGCCGGAGCCGCGCTGACACCAGCCGGTCGATCGCCTCCCCCACCCGTACGGCACCCCCTGCCTCTGCGGACGTCGCCGACGGCGGCGAGAACGCCCAGTGCGTCGACCCCTGGGCAGCGACACAGGCTGCGAGGCCGAGCGCGACGAGGACGCGCCGCAGGAAGAGGTGTGGCGAGCGGAGCACGCTGAGACGATACCGAATCCAGGTGGGCCGCGCGTGTTCGAGGCGGGCATCCCCGACCGAGCGCCGGGCGCTGGATGGCGCCGCGGAGGCGCTCCGCTACGCTGCACACATGACCCGCTCCTCGCTCCTGGCCGCTGTGCTAGCCGCTGCCGGTGCCCTGCACGCCCAGTCCGATCCGCCGGGCGTCGTGACCGTCGCGGTGCGGGCTTGGCTGAAGCAGCCCGCGGCCGAACGCGCCGCGAAGATCCCGGACTTCGAGCTCCGCGAGGCGGACAGCGCCGGCGTCGTGCAGATGGTGTTCGAAAAGCTCCGCGGCGAGATCCGGGCCGCACGCGCAGCCGAGCTGGCGGCGACCGACGGCAAGCGCCGCCGACCGACGCGGCTGCTGACGGTCCAGGCGGGCGGCCAGCAGATGAAGGTCTACGAGCGCACCTTCGGCAAGGCGCCCGCTACGGGCCGCAGCCTCTGGATCTCGATGCACGGCGGCGGTGGCGCGCCCGCGCGCGTCAACGACGGCCAGTGGAACAACCAGATCGAGCTCTACCAGCCCGAAGAGGGCATCTACGTCGCCCCGCGCGCGCCGACCAACACCTGGAACCTCTGGCACCAGGGCAACATCGACGACCTGTTCGACCGCCTGATCGAGAACTACGTCGCCAGCCGCGGCGTCGATCCGAACCGCGTCTACCTGCTCGGCTACTCGGCGGGCGGCGACGGCGTCTACCAGCTCGCTCCGCGCATGGCCGACCGCTTCGCGGCCGTGTCGATGATGGCCGGCCACCCCAACGGCGTGCCGATGGACGGCGTGCGCAACCTGCCGTTCATGATCTGGATGGGCGCGAACGACGGCGCCTACAAGCGCAACGAGCAGGCCGCGGCCTACGGGGCCAAGCTCGACGCGCTGGCGAAGGAGGACCCGGGCGGCTACGTGCACGAGACCCACATCGTCGCGGACAAGGGCCACTGGATGGACCGCGAGGACCGGGCCGCGCTGCCCTGGATGGCGCAGTACACCCGCGACCCGTGGCCGAAGAAGCTCGTCTGGCGTCAGAGCGGACGCGTGCACGACCGGTTCTACTGGCTCGCGCTTCCCGAAGGCGCTGCGAAGAACGGCCAGATCGTGCGCGCCGAGGTCGACGGCCAGCGCATCACGGTGCAGAGCGAGGGCGTCTCCGCGCTGCGTCTACGCCTGAGCGACGCGCTGCTCGATCTCGACCAGCCCGTGCAGGTCACGTGGAACGGCGAGGAGCAACAGGTCACGGCCCGCCGATCGCTGCGCGCCGTCTACGAGTCGCTGCAGCAGCGGCTGGATCCCAGCAGTGCTGCGACGGCCGTGGTCGAGCTCCGCAAGTAGCGGCCGCGGCTCACGTCCACTCCTTCATCACGACGCCGTCGCCGTCGCGGAAGCTGCCGCACGCGAGCACGATCAGGTCCACCAGCGCCCAGATGCCGGTGATGATTATCCCGAAGATGGTGATGGTCAGCACCAGCATCGCGATCCCGGAGCCGACCCGGCCGGCGTAGAAGCGGTGGATCCCGAAGACGCCGACGAACCAGGCGAGCAGGAACGCCGGCAGGATCTTGCGCGACGAGGTCGACTTGCGCCGGCTCGGCACGCGCGCGACGCCGTCGATCTCCGACAGCGGTACCCAGTCGGGCGTCCCCTCTACCCAGGCGAGGTCGTCGACGTCGAGCTGACCCGACAGCAGCAGCGCGTTGACGTCGCTCAGCGCATACGGGCCGCAGTTCTCTTCGTCATGGCGGACGGTGATGCGGATGTCGGGGTCGGTCATAGGCGGAGGAGCATAGCGAGGCCGCGCGCCGAACGCGGCGCTCGCCCTAGGGCTGCCAGCGGTTGTCGTCGCGCTCCGCGTCCGGGAAGCGGCCGCGTGGGTCGAGTTCGAGCTGCTGCAAGTCACCGATCTTGCAAGGGATGCGCACGTCGCAGACCCGGCGCCCGTCGAACCAGACGTCGACCGGCACGGTGATGCGCACGACGCCGTCGCCGACGATCTCGGCGCCCGGCGTCGCCGCGGGCG
>JBERSB010000011.1:0-5361 GCA_041236755.1 Luminiphilus sp.
AAGCCGCCGAACGGCGCCGCCGCGTCGAATCGGGTGAAGGTGTTGTTCCAGACCACGCCCGCGCGCATGCGCTCGGCGGCCCACAGGATGCGCGCGCCCTTGTCCGTCCAGATGCCCGCCGACAGGCCGTAGCTGGTGTCGTTGGCCTTCTGCACCGCCTCGTCGGGCGTGCGGAACGTCGACACCGACAGCACCGGCCCGAAGATCTCCTCGCGCGCGATGCGGTGCGTCTGGCTGACGCCGGTGAACATCGTCGGCGCGAACCAGAAGCCCTTGCGCGGCAGCTCGCAGCGCGGCTGGAACATGGTCGCGCCCTCCTCGACGCCGCTCTTGACCAGCGCCTCGATCCGCCGCAGCTGCGGCCTGCTGTGGATCGCGCCCATGTCGGTGTTCTTGTCGAGCGGGTCGCCGACCCGGATCCGCGCCATCCGGCGCTCGAGCTTCTGCACGAACACGTCGTGCACGCCCTCCTGCACCAGCAGCCGCGAGCCTGCGCAGCAGACGTGGCCCTGGTTGAAGAAGATGCCGCGCACGACGCCTTCGACCGCCTGGTCGAGCGCGGCGTCCTCGAACACGAGGTGCGCGGCCTTGCCGCCGAGCTCGAGCGTGAGGTCCACCCTGCGGCCTGCGACGGCCTTCTGGATCTCCTTGCCGACCTCGGTGCTGCCGGTGAACGCGACCTTGTCGAGGTCCGGGTGGCGCACCAGCGCCTGGCCGGTCGCGCCGTCGCCGGTGACGACGTTGACGACACCTTCGGGGAGGCCGACCTGCTGGAACACCTCGCACAGCCGCAGCGCGGTCAAGGGCGAGGTCTCTGCGGGCTTGATCACGACGGTGTTGCCGGCCGCCAGCGCGGGCGCGAGCTTCCACGCGGCCATCAGCAGCGGGAAGTTCCACGGGATCACCTGCCCGACCACGCCGACCGGCTCGACCCGCTCGCCGGGGAACAGCAGCTCCAGCTTGTCGGCCCAGCCCGCGTGGTAGAAGAAGTGCTGCGCTGCCAGCGGCACGTCGACGTCGCGGGTCTCCTTGATCGGCTTGCCGTTGTCGAGCGTCTCGAGCACGGCGAACTCGCGCGCGCGCTCCAGCAGCACCCGCGCGATCCGGAACAGGTAGCGCGCGCGGTCCTCGCCGCTGAGCCGCCGCCAACCCGGCAGCGCCTTCTGCGCCGCCTGCACCGCGAGGTCGACGTCCTTGGCGCCGGCCTGGGCGACCTCGCTGAGCTTCAGGCCCGTCGCCGGGTTGACGGTCGCGAAGTACTTGCCCGACCGCGGCCGCACGAAGGCGCCGCCGAGGAACAGGCCGTGGCGCGACGCCACCTCGACGTGGTCGGTCGCCTCGGGCGCGGGCGCGTAGTCCCACGCGCCGCCGAACGTCAGCTCCGGGCGGCTGCGGCCGCGGGCGCGCTTCTTCTGTGTGGCCATCTCAGTCTCGGCTGAAGTCGGTGGGGCGTTGGTAGCGGCCGGTGCGCAGCTTCTCGAGCTGCATCAGCACGTCGTTGAGCAGGGAGCTGGCGCCGAAGCGGAACCGGTCGGGCGTCATCCACAGGTCGCCGCACGTCTCGTGGACCAACACCAGGTAGCGCAGCGCGTCCTTCGCCGAGCGGATGCCGCCCGCCGCCTTGACGCCGACCACGCGCCCCGTCTCCAGGTAGTGGTCCCGCGCGGCCTCGAGCATCAGCAGCACCACCGGCCGCGTGCTCGCCGGCGAGACCTTGCCCGTGCTCGTCTTGATGAAGTCGGCGCCGGCCGCCATCGCGATCCGGCTCGCGAGCCGCACGTTGTCGTAGGTCTGCAGTTCCCCGGTCTCGAGGATCACCTTGAGGTGCGCGTCGCCGCACGACTCCTTCACGGCGCGCACCTCGTCGCGGACCTTGTCGAAGCGGCCGCTGAGGAACGCGCCGCGGTCGATGACCATGTCGATCTCGGTGGCGCCGGCGCGCACCGCGAGCTCCACCTCGCGGCGCTTGGTCCGCAGGTCGGTCCGCCCCGACGGGAAGCCGGTCGCGACCGACGCGACCTGCACGCCCGTGCCCGCCACGGCGGCGACCGCCTCCTTGACGAGGTCGGGGTAGACGCAGACGGCCGCGCACGACGGCACGTCGTCGCGCGACGGCAGCGGGCGGACGGCCTTGCTGCAGAGGTGACGGACCTTGCCGGGCGAGTCCATGCCCTCCAGCGTCGTCAGGTCCATCATCGCGATCGCGAGCTTCAGGCCTCGCTCCTTGGCGTGCTTCTTGATCGAGCGCGTGGCGAGGTCGGCGGCGCGCGTCTCCAGCGCGACCGCGTCGACCGGCGGCGCGCGGAACTCGGCTGCGGACGACGAAGGCATCGCGGCCGATCGTGCCGCGTCGGCGCGCCGCTGTCGACGGCGCGCCGACCATTTGCAAGGCTCAGCCGCGCCCGGCGTCGTCGACGTCGGGCAGCGCACCCCCGCCGAACGTGAACGGCTGCGGCAGCAGCGCCGCCAGCGTCGTCTCTTCGACGCCCTCGCCGCGCCCGGCGAGGTAGACCGTCATCTGCGGGCCGAACTCGGCGAGCACCTGCCGGCACGCGCCGCACGGCCGCGCGGGCTCGTCCAGGTCCGTCACCACGGCACAGGCGACGATCTCGCGCGCACCGGCCGCCACCGCGGCGCAGACCGCGGCGCGCTCGGCGCAGATCGTCAGGCCGTAGCTCGCGTTCTCGACGTTGCAGCCGACGAACGTCGCGCCGTCGGCGGTCCGGCCCGCCGCGCCGACGAGGAACCGCGACGCGGGCGCATACGCGCGCGCGCGCACCTCGCGCGCGGCCAGGACCAGCGCGTCAAGCTGCGCTTCGGGCAGGGTCATCGTGCGCCGCTCCGAGGCTCCGCAGCGGATCCGCGTGATGCTTGTCGGTAGGACTTGCTCATCGGTCGCGCGAGATCATCGCACCAACAGCGCGCACAGCAAAGCGCGGTCGCTAGCATGAACCCGTGAGCCCGCCCGCGCCCGACGACAACATGGCTGCAGCCCTCTGCGCGCTGGGCGCGTCACCCGGTGAGCCGCTGCGGCTCGGGCCGGTCCCGGTCACCGACCTCGTCGCGCGCCACGGCACCCCGCTCTACCTGTTCTCGGCCGACGCGTTGCGCGCCCGGGTCGAGCAGGTGCGGTCCGCGCTCGGCCCGCGGGTGGAGCTGCTCTGGTCCGTCAAGGCCAACCCCTCGGTCGCCGTGACGCAGGTGCTGCGCGAGGCGGGCGTCGGCGCCGAGGTCGCGTCGGCCGGCGAGCTGCAGGTCGCGCTCGCAGCCGGCCACGAGCCCTCGGCGCTGCGCTTCGCCGGCCCCGGCAAGACCGACCTCGAGCTCGACGACGCGCTCGCGCGCGGGCTCGGCACGTTCCACGTCGAGTCCGTCGACGAGCTCCGCTCGCTCGCCGACCTCGCGTCGACCCGCGATCAGGTCGCCCAAGTCGCGCTGCGCGTCAACCTGCCGCAGCAGCTCGCGGGCTCCCGCATGCGCATGGGCGGCCGCAGCAGCCGCTTCGGCGTCGACGTCGACCACGTGCCCGACGCAGTGCGCGCGATCCAGACGACGCCGAGCCTCTCGCTGCGCGGCCTGCACGTCTACGGCGGCACGCAGGTCTTCGACGCCGACGCCTTCGTGGCGCATGCCCGCGCGCTGTGCGAGCACGCGCAGGCCTGGGAGCAGCAGCTCGACGTGCGCTTCGAGGAGATCGACCTCGGCGGCGGCTTCGGCGTCGCCGTGTTCCAGGGCGACCCCGAGTTCGACCTGCGAGCTGCGGGCGAAGGCCTGCGCGCGCTGCTCATGGAGCACGACGGCGCCGAGCGGCGCTGGTTCGTCGAGCTGGGCCGCTACCTGGCCGCGCCCGCGGGCGGGTTCGTGACACAGGTCGTCCGCCAGAAGACCAGCGGCGGCCATACGCAGCTCGCGCTGGACGGCGGCATGCACCACGCCGCAGCGCCCGCCGGCGTCGGCTCGGTGCTCCCGCGGCCGCCGCTGATCACGCCGGTCGCGCCGCGCGACGGCGCGCCCCGCCCCGTGAGCTTGGGCGGGCCGCTCTGCACGCCCGCCGACGAGTTCGCCGACCAGCTCGAGCTGCCGCCGCTCGAGCGCGGCGACCTGGTCGCCATCCTCAACGCGGGCGCCTACGGCCTGACCTACAGCCCGACGAGGTTCCTCAGCCACCCGAGCCCCGCCGAGGTGCTCGTCGACGGCGGCGCGGACCGCGTGGTGCGGCGCCGCGGCGCACACGCAGACGCCCTGCGCGACCAGGTCTTTGGACCGGAGAGCTCGAACTAGCGCGAAGACCGGCGTGGCCGAAGCCGGGAGTAGCGGGGGCTGCCCGGGTTGCGCTGCTCGTACTCCGGCATCAAGAACGCGTCGTCCGGCAGCTCGAGCAGCGCCGCGTCGAGCCGCCCGACGAGGTCGGGGTCGTCTTGCAGCGCCTGGCCGCGGAGCGCCTCGGCGGTCTGCATCGCGGTGATGCTGAGCCCGTCGACGGCGGCCGCCGCGAGCGGTGCTGTGCGGAAGACCTGCTGCAGCTCCGAGAACGTCAGGTCGAGGTCCCCCGCCTGCAGCGCGAGGCGCGCGAGGCCGCCGTGCGCCATCGCCTCGTAGTGCGCGCCGTCGCCGCTGCCGGTGCGCTCGCGGTAGGCGGCGAAGTGGCGCAGCGCATCGTTGTAGCTGTCGCGCGCGCGGCCCGGGCGCGAGCGGCGCCGGTGCTGCTCCGCGGCGACCAGCGACGCGTAGCCCGCGAACCACGGCATCACGGCCGGCGCGTCGTCGGCCGCGAGCAGGCGCGCGTATTCCTTCTCCATGCGCTCGACGCCGCCCTGGCGCAGCCACATGCCGCGCAGCCGGTGGTGCAGCTCGGCCGCGGCCGGGAAGCGCTCGACGCCCTTCTGCAGCACGACGTCGGCGTCAGGGGACCGGAAGAACTCGAGGAAGTCGTAGTGGTCGGCGACGTGCTGCGGCGTGCCGAGCGGGTGCTTGAGCAGCAGCGAGTAGGCCGTGTGCACGTCGCTGGTCCACTCACCGGGCCACTCGCGCTTGTTGCGCACGGCGTCCTGGATCGCGGCCTGGCGCCCGTGCGCGAACAGCGTCAGCAGCTCCTTGGCGAGGCGGCCGGGCGCGTCGGGCGGCAGGTCGGGCATCGCGTCGGCGGCGAGCTGGTAGGCGCGCTGCTGCTGGCCGAGCTCGGACCGCAGCACCGCCTCGAGCGCCTTGGGTCGCCAGCCCTTCGCGCCCGCAGCCGTCGCGGCCTGCAGGTGCCGCTTGGCGTCCTCCAGCAGCAGCGTGCGCTGCGCCTGCGCCAGCCGCACGCCGCAGCGGGCGCGCCCCACCTCGACCTCGAGCGCCTGCAGCAGGCTGCTCTCGGCG
>JBERSB010000012.1:0-33224 GCA_041236755.1 Luminiphilus sp.
CCCGCCTTGAGCGAGAGCACGAACAGCTTGGGACCGTCTACCTTGGCCTCCTGGAACTCGGTGACCCTGTTGTCGCGCTCCTTCTGCGGGATCCCGCCGTGCAGGAACAGCACCGTCTGGCCGTAGAGGTTCTCGAAGTGGGTCTTGAGCAGCGAGCCCATCTCCTTGAACTGCGTGAAGATCAGCGAGCGGTCGCCCTCCTCCACCGCTTCGGCGATCATCTCCGAGAGGTAGTCGAGCTTGCCCGAGCGGCTCGGCAGCGAGCTGCCGTCCATGAGGTAGTGCGCCGGGTGGTTGCAGACCTGCTTGAGGCGCAGCAGCGTGGTCAGGATCGCGCCGCGGCGCTGGATGCCCTCGCCCGCGTTCTCGACATCCTGCAGACCCTTGCGCACGACGGACTCGTAGAGGATCGCCTGCTCGCGGCTCAGCGTCGCGGTGACGATCTGCTCGGTCTTCTCGGGCAGGTCGGCGACGATCTCGGGGTCGGTCTTGAGGCGGCGCAGCACGAACGGACGCACCAGCCGCGCGAGCGCCGACATCGAGCCCTGCCGCCGCTGCTTGACGATCGGGTGCTCGAGCGTCTGCGTGAACTGCGTGCGCGACCCGAGCAGGCCCTCGTTCAAGAAGTCCATGATCGACCACAGGTCGAGCGGCCGGTTCTCGAGCGGCGTGCCGGTCAGCGCCAGGCGGAAGTGCCCCTTGAGCGTGCGCGCGGCCTTGGACTGGCGGGTCGTCGGGTTCTTGATGTTCTGGGCCTCGTCCAGGATCACGCCGTCGAACGTGACCTCCTGCATCAACTCTTCGTCGCGCTGCAGCAGGTTGTAGCTCGTCAGCACGATGTCGTGGTCGGAGACGACGCCGATGAAGTCCTCGGGCGTGTCGGCGCGGCCCTTGCCGTGGTGCAGCGCGACGCGGAGCGACGGCGAGAACTTGAGCAGCTCGCGCCGCCAGTTGCCGAGCACTGATACCGGGCAGACGATCAGGATGGCGGTCTCGCTGTTGCGCTGCTTGCGCCAGTCCAGCATCACCGTGATCGCCTGGATGGTCTTGCCGAGGCCCATGTCGTCGGCGAGGCACGCCCCGAAGCCCTGGTCGACGAGGAAGTGCATCCACGCGTGCCCGCGGCCCTGGTAGGGGCGCAGCTCACCGATGAACTCGCCCGGCACCTCGCGGTCCTCGACGGCGCGGGACTGCTCGAGGTTCTTCAGCAGGTTCTCCAGCCGCGGCGTGCTCGCGATCGACTCCATCGCGAGGCCGTGCAGGTGGGACGCGCCGCCGAGCCGCAGCCGGAGCGCCTCGAAGAAGCTGATGCGCTCGCCGCCGTCGAGCATGCGTTTCTTGAAGTCCTTGAGCGCCTCGCGGTCCTTCGGCGAGAGCAGCACCGGGCGCTTCTCGATGAACACCAGCGGCGTCTTGGCTTCGACGAGCTCCTCGAACTGCGCCTGGTTGAGCTCCTGGTCGCCGAGCGCGAGGCTCCACTTGAACTCGAACCACGGCCGCGGGTCGTTGTCCTGCCCCTTGCCCTCGACGATCGCGACGCGCGCGCTGAGGCGCTGCATCGACTCGACGCCGGGCAACGTGATCTCGAAGCCTTCGCTCTCGAGCAGCGGCAGGTGGTCGAGGATCTGGTCGAGCTCCTGGCGCGTCAGGCTGGCGCGGCCGTCGCTGAGGTTGCGCGCCCGGCGGACGGCCTGCATCTTGTCGGCGACGCGGTCCAGGGTGTCCTCGACCCGGTGCACGCTCTCGCCGGCGATCTCGTTGCGGAACGGGGATGCCTGCAGGCGCTGGTGCAGGCTCTCGATGGTCTCGGTGTAGGCGATCCCGGGCACCGGCCGCACCAGGATCGAGAGCCCCCAAGGCGCGCCCTCCTCGAGCGGCTGGTCGGGGACCAGGATCTCGAGCACGGGCGTCATCGGCGTCTGCCAGAACTCACGCGGCAGGCGCTCGGCCGACTCGTGCCGCGGCTCGGCGCCCGTCGTGGCGGCGTGGCGGTCGAGCGCGTGGCCGAGGAAGCTGACGAGCAGGTTGCGCTGGGTGACGGCGTAGACCGGGTCGTCGGGCAGCGCGAAGCGCGCGGTGCACAATGTGCCCGGGACCATGTCCGAGAGCGCGGCGACCAGCCACTGGATGTCCTGCTGCCAGAACGGCACGAACTCGAGCACGCCCTGCGGGGCCGGCGCGAAGTCGCCCCGGCGGACCATCTTGTCGATCAGCTTGCTGGCTGCGGCGAACAACCGCATCGCGGACGGCAGCGCAGCTGCGTCGAGCGAGGCGAGCCACGGAACGGCGACCTCGAGCGGCACGCCGAGCGAGGGCACGGTCCAGAGCGCGGGCGCGACCCGCGCCTGCGACCGCTCCATCTCGTTGTCGGAGTCGGGGATGGCCGTCAGCGGCCGCAGGGTCGACTCCTCGGTCGCGAGCAGCAGCTGGGCGTCGACGGGCGTCGCGCTCGCCAGGACCGAGTCAGGGAGCTCGGTCCGCAGCGACTCCAGACCGTCGTCGGACCACAGGGCGATCCGGGCGTCGGCAGGCTGGCGGGCGTGCAGGTAGGCGGCGTGCAGCTTATTGACCGCCGTCCTCAAGGTTGCTCGGGTGCGTCCACTGCTTGTCGACCGGCGACCGCATGACGTGCATCTCGTTGTCCAGGCGACGCGTGAACAGGTCCGCGAGCGTGAACACGAACAGCAGCGACAGGAACAGGAACGAACTCAGGAACACGATCTTGTTGATCGCCGTGTCCCACTTCACGTGCATGAAGAACGCGATGACGAGCGACGCCTTGATCGCAGCGATCGCCATCGCGATCAGCATGTTGGCGGAGCCGAAGTCGAACTGCGCGACCGCGACCGTGACGAACGTCAGGAACAGCAGCGCGATCAGCACGGTCATGAACATCGCCGAGCTCGAGACATGGTGGTGGCCCATGTCGAGCTCGCCGTGGCCGTGCCCGTCTGCTGCTGCGTTTGCGTGGTTGGCTTCGGACATCAGGGCACCAGATAGAGCAGCGGGAACAGGAAGATCCAGATGAGGTCGACGAGGTGCCAGTAGAGGCCCACGAGGTCGACTGGCATGAAGTAGCCCGAGTGGAAGCGGCCCTTGGCCGTGCCCACCATGATCCAGATGATCAGGCCGGCGCCGATCACGACGTGCAGGCCGTGGATGCCCGTCATCGTCAGGTAGATCGCGAAGAACATGTGGCCGTGCGGCACGCCGGCCATCACGCCGTCGTGGTCGGTGAACCACGGCAGCTGCCCGGTCGCCTCGTTGTAGCCGTCGAACAGGTGGCCGAACTCGATCAGGCCGTGCTCGTTCTTGGCGCTGTACTCGACGTACTTGATGCACATGAAGATCACCGCGCCCAGCACGGTGAGCCCCAGGTAGACCAGCGTCTTCTTCTTCTGGCTGGTCTGCGCCGACCGCACGCCCATCGCCATCGTCCACGAGCTGAGCAGCAGCACCGAGGTGTTCAGCGCGCCGAGCTTCCAGTCGAGCTGCTTGCCGCCGAGCACGAACGTCTCGGGGTACATCTCGTGGTAGTAGAAGTACGCGGCGAACAGCCCGCCGAAGAGCAGGATTTCCGTGGCGAGGAACAGCCAGAAGCCGAGCTTGCCGGCCTGGAACTCCTGCACGGGCGTGTTGAAGTGGTGCGCCACCTCGTGCGGGACGAACTCCGGCCCGGGGGCCGGGATCGTCACCGCGTGGTGATCATCGTGACTCATGGATAACTCTGTAGCGATGTGAGCGGTGGAGTGGCCGTGACGCGAGGATCAGGTCGCGTCGCGCTGCAGCGACTCGTAGTCGAGCGTGGAGTAGTCGTAGACCTCGTGCACGACCTTCGGCTCGTCGTCGAAGTTGAGGTGCGGAGGCGGGGTCGGGCACTTCCAGTCGAGCGTGACGCCGCCCCACTGGTTCTCCTTGGCCTTCTTGCCGGTGAACAGGGACGCCACCAGGTAGACGACCATCAGCAGCACGCCGGCGCCGAGCACCATGGCGCCGATCGTCGACGCCTGGTGGTAGGGAGCGTACTCCGGCACGTAGGTCGCGTAGCGGCGCGGCATGCCGCGGCTGCCCATGATGAACTGCGGCAAGAAGGTCGCGTTGAAGCCGATGAAGATCGTCACGGCCGCGATCTTCGCGAGGAACTCGTTGTACATCTTGCCGAACATCTTCGGCCACCAGTGGTGCAGCCCCGCGAAGAACGCCAGCGCGATCGAGCCCATCATCACGTAGTGGAAGTGGGCCACGACGAAGTAGGTGTCGTGCAGGTGCAGGTCGACGTTGAGCGCGCCGAGGATCACGCCGGTGAGGCCGCCGATCGCGAAGATGATCAGGAAGGCCAGCGTGTAGAGCATCGGCGAGTTCAGCGCGACCGAGCCGCGCCACACTGTCGCCACCCAGCTGAACTCCTTGATGGCCGTCGGGATGGCCACGAAGAAGGTCAAGAAGGAGAACGCGAACATCGCGTAGGTCGACTGACCCGACGTGAACATGTGGTGGCCCCACACCAGGAAGCTGATGATCGCGATCGCCAGCGACGAGAACGCGATCAGCTTGTAGCCGAACAGCGGCTTACGGCTGTGGACCGTGACCAGCTCGCTGATGATGCCGAAGGCCGGCAGCACCATGATGTAGACGGCCGGGTGCGAGTAGAACCAGAAGAAGTGCTCGAACAGCACCGGGTCGCCGCCGAGGCGCGGGTCGAATATCCCGATGTGGTAGAGCCGCTCGAACGCGACCAGCAGCACCGTGATGCCCAGCACCGGCGTCGCCAGCACCTGCAGGATCGACGTGGCGTAGAGCGCCCACACGAACAGCGGCAGGCGGAACCAGGTCATGCCCGGCGCGCGCAGCTTGTGCACGGTGACGATGAAGTTCAGGCCGGTGAAGATCGAGCTGAAGCCCAGCAGGAAGATCCCCAGGCCGATCGTCACGACCGCCTTGTCGGTGTAGATCGAGTACGGCGCGTAGAACGTCCAGCCGGTGTCGAAGCCGCCGAGCACGATCGCCAGCACCGCGAGCACCGCGCCGCTCACCCAGAGGTAGAAGGACAGCAGGTTGAGCCGCGGCAGCGCCACGTCCTTGGCCCCCACCATCAGCGGCAGCACCATGTTGCCGAGCGATCCGGGGATCGCGGGGATCACGAACAGGAACACCATGAAGGCGCCGTGCAGCGTGAAGATCTGGTTGTAGTCCTGGTTGCTGAACAGCAGGCCTTCGGGCGACCAAAGGTGCAGACGCACGAGCAGCGCGAACAGGCCGCCGGACAGGAACGCGAGGCCCACTCCGACCAGGTACATGATGCCGATGCGCTTGTGGTCGAGCGTGCCGGCCCACGACATGAAGCCGCTGGAGCAGTTGAGGTAGTCCTCGCGCGGGGCCGCCTTCTGGGCGACCTGGACGTCAACGGGAGGGGTGTCGGTCGTCATGGTTGTCTCGTCTAGTTCTCTGCCAGCGACTTCATGAAGTCGATCAAGCAGCTGATCTTGTCGTCACTCAGTTGGGCGGCAGGCATACCGCCGTTCTTGTAGCGGCCGCGCCACACGATCTTCTGGGCCGGGTACGCGATGGACTCTTTGATGTAGTCCTCGTCGACGGTGATGGTCTTGACCTCGCCGTTCTCGGAGACCTCGCGCTGGGTGCCGACGATCTCGCCGTCCGCGTTCTTGGCGAACAGCCCCATCTCGGTCGAGCCCTCGGGGCCGGCCTTCCAGCTCGGGCCGGTGTTCTCGATGCCGTCGATGTTGTGGCACGCGTAGCAGCCGGCACCCTTCCAGAGCTGCCGGCCGTAGGCCACGCGGTCCTCGATGGGCGCGTCTGCCTCGGGCACGATGTTCCAGGGCTGCTTGGCGAACGTCTCGCTGTCGACGACGTGCACCTTGGCATACATGCGCGAGTGGCTCTTGCCGCAGTACTCGGCACAGAACAGGTGGAAGTCGCCGGTGCGCGTCGGCGTGAACCAGACGGTCCCGAAGCGGCCCGGCACGACGTCGCGCTTGACGCGCATCGACGGCAGGAAGAACGCGTGCAGGACGTCCTGCGACTCGATGTAGACCTGGACCGGCTTGTCGACCTCGAACCAGACCTCGCTGTAGCTCTGGGTGCCGTCGGGGTAGGTGAAGGTCCACGCCCACTGCTTGGCGGACGCCTTGTAGGTGTTCTGCTTGGCCGCCTGGGGCACCGTGGTCATGTCCAGCGCGCCCTTGAAGCCCCACGCGAACATCACCATCACGATGATCAGCGGGATGATCGTCCACGCCACCTCGAGCGGCGTGTTGTGCGTGAAGTTCGAGATCGGCTTCTGGTCCCACGTCTTGCGGCGGTGGGCTACGGCCGAGTAGAGCAGCACGCCCGTGATCAGCACGAAGAAGAAGATGCAGACCGCGTAGGTGAAGTAGAACAGGCCGTCGACGTGGTCGAACGTGCTCGACAGCACGGTCAGCTGGCCGTACTCGTCGATCTCGGGAGCGGGCATGCCGGCCCACGGAGGCGGTTCCGGTTTCGGAGGGCCTTGCGGATCTTGGATCAGGTGTGTGATCACGGGTGCAAACAGGGTTCGGGCAAGCTCAGCCAGCATGGGAGGATGCTGCGCCGGCCGTGCCGGTAGAGACGGGTTCGGGTGAGTCGGACTGCGCCTTCGCTCGCTCGCGGCGGAGCATGATCCAGATCATCGCGCCGAGCACGAGGATGGTGATCACGCCGCCGATGCGCATCAGCGTCATCGCAGTCACGGTGTAGGTGTTCTCGCGAGGGTCGAAGGTCAGGCAGTTGAGCTTGACCTGGTCCCAGAAGGTGCCGAGCGTTCCCTCGCTCGCCTCGACGAGCGCGAGGCGCATGTACTCGGGCTCGAAGTAGGTGTTGACGATGACGCGGCTGACCTTGCCCTCGGGCGTCAGGAACACGACCGACGGCGGGTGCGCGAACTGCTTGGTGGCCTCGGACCAGTAGTAGTTGAAGCCGACCTGCTCGGCGAGCGCGGCCGAAGCCTCCTCGGTGCCGGTCAGCACGCGCCAGGCCTTGTCGCCGCCGGTCTTCATCAGGCGCGGCAGGAAGGCCGCCTTGCGCTGCTTGGCGATGCCGTCGTCCTCCTTCGGGTCGATCGAGACCGTCAGGATGCCGTACTCGTCGTCGGGCTCGAGGTCGACCTGGCTCAGCGACCAGAACACGGCGTCCAGCACCTGGCCGCACATCGCCGGGCAGCTGTAGTAGCCGAGCATCAGCACGACCGGCTTCTCGCCGGGGAACAGCTGCTTGAGCTGGAACGGGTAGCCGCGCTCGTCGACGAACTCGAGGTTGCGGTCGACGGTGCGGCCGATGCTGTCCTCCTGCTTGGCGCCTTCGTCCGTGACCTCGAGGGTCCGGGTCGGGGCCATGCCTGCGCCTTGCGCCGAGCCCAGCGAGGCCAGCAGCGCGGCGGTCAGCAGGATGTGCAGCGGGTTGGACATGCCGGGGGAATAGGACGAATCAGCGCCGAAGCGAATCGACGATCTCGTCGATGTTCTTGTTCTTGGGGTTGGCGCCGGAAAGGAACTGGCCCTCGGTGGCGAGGATGCCCTCGAGCTCGGCGTTGGGCGCCTCGTTGACCTTCTTGCGCACCTCGTAGTCCTGCACCTGGACGAAGATCGGCACCATCACCCAAAGGCAGAGGAACAGCGCGACGGCGCCGCCGATGACCCAGCGGGTCGCCGACTTGGCGTCGATGTCGTTCTCGGGATCGAGCGGTAGCGCTTCGTGCGTTGCTCCGGGAGCGTGATCCATGGCTCTAGATGTTGTGGAAGTTGAGGGACTCGCGCAGGCGCGGGTCGCGCAGCGGGATGAGGTTGGAGCGGCGCACGTTCATGAGCGTCAGGCCGCCGATGAGCAGGAACAGGCCGACGAAGCAGGCGAAGTCGCCGACCTCGATCGTGTGGAAGTACTCGCCGAGCTGCTCGCTGAAGCCGTGCGCGTGGCCGTCCGCAGCGTCGGCTGCCGCGACGCCGCCGTCGCCGCCGTGGTCCCCTTCGTGGCCGCCGAGGCCCGACGGCAGGATCAGGTACTGCATGTCGATGCAGTGGATGACCAGCAGGAAGATCGCGCCCGCGGGCAGCGCCACCGGGTGGCGCTTCATGTTGCGCGACATCAGGAACACGAACGGGAACAGGAAGTGCCCGACGATCAGGATCGGACCGACCGCGCCCCAGCCGTGCTCCATGCGGTGCGCGTACCAGACCGTCTCCTCGGGGAGGTTCGCGTACCAGATCAGCATGTACTGGCTGAAGTTCGTGTACGTCCAGAAGAGCATGAACGCCCACATCAGCTTGCCGACGTCGTGGTAGTGCTCCTTGGTGATCGCGCCCTTGTAGTAGCCCTTCTTGGTGAGCCACATGCAGAGCAGGATCGCGAACGCCAGCGACGCCATCACGGCGCCCGAGAAGAACGCGACGCCGAAGATCGTCGAGAACCAGTGCGGGTCGATCGACATGATCCAGTCGAACGACGCGAACGTCAGCGACAGCGCGAACAGCAGCAGGCCGGGGGCCGCGACCTGCGACATGCGGAGGCTGATCGCCGGGTCGCCCGACTCGTCCTGCTTGATGGACTGGCCGCGGAAGTAGAGCGCCAGGCCGATCCAGACCGCGAAGTAGATGACCACGCGCACGAAGAAGAACGTCGAGTTCAAGAAGCCCGACTTGCCGGCGATCACGGCGTCGTAGCCGGGCTGGCCCTTCTCGATGACGGCGTGCGTCCAGTGGTGGTAGATGTCGTCGAAGCCGATCACGACCGGGACGAACAGCAGCAGCATGAAGGGCAGCGTGCCCGCCATGTTCTCGGTCACGCGACGCACCGGCACGCTCCACCCGGCGCGGGTGATGTGCTGGATCATCGTGAAGAACAGCGCGCCGAGGCAGACGCCGAGCACGCCCATGTAGCCGACGAGGTAGGAGAGCGCGCTGTGGTGGCTCATGAACCAGCCGACCACGACGAGGGCGACGCCGGCGACGATCAGGCCGAGCTGGGCCGTCTTGAGGTCGCCGTCCTTGACCTTCGGCGTGATGGCGGGCGCGATCTCTTGCAGGCTGCGCGCCGTCTCAGGAGTGGCAGTGGCGGTCATTAGTTGCTCAGGGACTGGAGGGCGCGGACGTAGTGGACGATCGCCCAGCGGTCTTCGACGCTGATGCGCGCGCCGTAGCCGGGCATGGTCGTGCCCTTGCCGCTGGTGATGGTCTCGAAGTACTCCCCGTCGGGGAGGTTGGCGACGCGGTTGTCGGCGCCGTCCGTCTTGTTCACGTGGAAGTTGGGCACCGCGACCGGCCACCGCCGGCCGACGGCGCCGTGGCCGTCCTTGCCGTTGCCGCCGAGGCCCGAGTAGCCGTGGCAGACCGAGCAGAAGATCTCGTAGACCTCGCGGCCGCGGTCGATCACGGAGACCTCCTTGCCGCGGACCATGAACTTGTGGTCGAGCGGCAGGGGGTTGCTGGTGACCCACTGGCCGGCCGCGTCCTTGTGGGCGAGGTCGGTGTCCGGCAGGCTGCCTCTGGCGACGACCAGCGTCTTGCCGAACGCGTCGGCGACCGGGCGCCGCGCGCTGCGGTGGTCCGACCAACCCTCGAACTCGTGCTCGGACTGGGCCCGCAGCTTGGGCTGGAAGTCCATGTCGAGCACGGGGTGGATCGGCGGCTTCTCCGACGGGAAGCCGCGGAAGTCCTCGCAGCTGGTCAACGCGAGCGTCGCGACCAGCATCGGGAGCAGGGTCAGGGTCTTGTTGGAGAGCATGGCCTTAGGGGCGGGCATGGCGATCAGTCCTCGATGATCTCGACGTTCGCGCCGCCGATGCTCTGGAGGAACTCGACGGTCTTCTCGCTGTCGAACTTGGGGTCCGTCGCCTCGACCGAGAGGAAGAAGCGGTCGTCGCTGAAGCGGTGGAAAGTGCTGTGCGCGAAGATCGGGTGGTGCAGGCGCGGCAGCTTGTTGAGGCCGAACATGCCGAACACGGCGGTCAGGCCAGAGAGCAGCACCATCAGCTCGAACGTGATCGGGATCGTCGCCGGCCACGCGTAGGGCTCCTTGCCGGAGACCCAGAACGGGTAGTCGACCGCGTTCATCCAGTACATCATCGCCTGCGCGACGAGGATGCCGGTGAAGCCGCCGCAGACGACGAGCCAACCCAGGCCGCTCTCGCGGTGGTTGAGCGCCTTGTCGATGCCGTGGACCGGGAACGGCGTGTGCGCGTCGGTGCGCGTGTAGCCGCCGGCCGAGAGCTTCTCTGCGGCGCGGTAGACGGACTGTGCCGAGTCGAACTCGGCGACCGCGCCCCACTTGTTGCTGTTGGTCATCAGTGGACTCCGATCAGTGCTTCTCGTCGTGGCCGTGGTTGTCGTGCCCGTGGTCGTCGTGACCGTGGTGCGGGTTGGCCTCGGCCATCACGCCCTTGACCTCGCTGATCGCGATGACGGGCAGGAAGCGGGCGAACAGGAGGAACATCGTGAAGAAGAGGCCGAACGAGCCGGCGTAGGTCAGGATGTCGATGAGGGTCGGGCTGAAGTAGGCCCAGCTCGACGGCAGGAAGTCGCGGTGCAGCGACGTGACCGTGATCACGAAGCGCTCGAACCACATGCCGATGTTCACGAAGATCGAGATCACGAACAGCACCGTGGGGTTGCGACGCAGCTGGCGGAACCAGAAGAACTGCGGGCTGATCACGTTGCACGAGACCATGATCCAGTAGGCCCAGGCATACGGGCCGAACGCGCGGTTGATGAACGCGAACTGCTCGTACTGAACGCCCGAGTACCACGCGATGAAGAACTCCATCGCGTAGGCGTAGCCGACCATCGTGCCCGTCAGCAGCAGCACCTTGGCGATGTTGTCGAGGTGGTTGAGCGTGATCAGGTCGTGCAGACCGAGCCACTTGCGCGCCGGGATCATCAGCGTCAGCACCATGCCGAAGCCGGAGAAGATGGCGCCCGCGACGAAGTACGGCGGGAAGATCGTGGTGTGCCAGCCGGGCAGCAGCGACACGGCGAAGTCGAACGAGACGATCGAGTGCACCGAGAACACCAGCGGCGTGCTGAGGCCTGCGAGGATCAGGTAGGCCTTCTCGTAGTGCATCCAGTGGCGGTTGCTGCCGTGCCAGCCGAAGCTGAAGATGCCGTAGAGCCTCGAGGCGACCGTGCGGCCCGCCTTGGCGGCGCGGTCACGGAAGGTCGCGAGGTCCGGGATCAGGCCGACGAACCAGAACAGCAGCGAGATCGTGAAGTAGGTCGAGACCGCGAAGACGTCCCACAGCAGGGGCGACTTGAAGTTCGGCCACATCGCCATCTGGTTCGGCAGCGGGAAGACCCAGTAGATCACCCAGATGCGGCCGACGTGGATCGCCGGGAAGATGCCGGCGGCCATCACGGCGAAGATCGTCATCGCCTCGGACGCGCGGTTGATCGACGTGCGCCAGCGCTGCCGGAACAGGAACAGCACCGCCGAGATCAGCGTGCCGGCGTGGCCGATGCCGATCCAGAAGACGAAGTTGACGATCGGCCAGCCCCAGCCGACGGGGACGTTGTTGCCCCACACGCCGACGCCGGTGAAGACCAGGTAGCCGATCATCGCGCCGAGGTTGGCCAGCAGCGCGATGGCGACGCCGAACATCAGGTACCAGCCGCGCGGCGTGGCGCCCTCGGCGGGCGCGGCGACGAGGTTGGTCACCTCCGCGAAGGTGCGGCCACCCTCGACGAGCGGGGCGCGGACGAGCGGGTTCTCCGGCTCGTCGACGATCTGGGGTTCTGCAGGAATAGCAGTCATCGATAGTGCCCGTTATCAGAGAGCGGGGTTCGGGTTGCGGACGCGGCCCAGGTAGGTGGTTCGTGGCTTGGTGTTGAGCTCGGACAGCAGGCCGTAGTTGAGGTCGCTGCCGCGGAGCTTGGCCACCTTGCTGGTCGTCTCGATGATGTTGCCGAACGTGATGGCCTGCGTCGGACACGCCTGCGCGCACGCCGTCGTGACGCGCACGTCGTTGTCACCGTCGCCGACCTTCTTGCCGTTCAGCTTCGCCTCGATGCGGCCGCCGTTGATGCGCTGCACGCAGTAGGTGCACTTCTCCATCACGCCCCGGCTGCGCACGGTGACGTCCGGGTTGAACGCCATCTGCTTGGTGTCGGGAACGTTGCCGAGGTAGTCGAGGTAGTTGTAGCGCCGCACCTTGTAGGGGCAGTTGTTGCTGCAGTAGCGCGTGCCGATGCAGCGGTTGTAGACCATGTCGTTGAGGCCTTCGGGGTTGTGCATCGTGGCCGCCACCGGGCAGACCGACTCACACGGCGCGTTCTCGCACTGCATGCACGGCACCGGCATGCTGGCGACCTGCGGGTCCTCGGCCATCTCCAGCCCCTCGGCGCCCGTCGAGCTGAAGTAGCGGTCGGTGCGGATCCAGAACATCTCGCGGTTCCGCGCGACCTGGATCTTGCCGACCATCGGGATGTTGTTCTCGGCGACGCAGGCCGTCATGCAGGCGCTGCAGCCGGTGCAGGCGTTCAGGTCGAACACCATGCCCCACTGGTACGGCGACTTGCGGACGGCGTCGTCGTCGCCCGCGAGGCCCTTGTCGTAGCCCCGCTCTTCCCAGAGCGACTTGTTGAGGTCCTTCTCGACCTTGCCCTGCAGCTGCGCTGCCTGGTCGAGCGGCGACATCTTCGGCGCCCACTTGGGGTCCTGCTTGTTGCCGTCGACGGTGTTCTCGCGGATCAGCGCGCGGCCGGCCATGGTGCCGTGCTCCTGCGTGCAGACCAGCGAGTGCGAGCCGCTGCCGCGGCCGACGGTCGCGCCGCTGAGCACCCACGGCTGCGCGGTGGTGCGCAGCGGGTAGGCGTCGAAGCCGGCACCGTCGGCCACCCTGCAGTGCGCGAGGCGTCGGCCCCAGCCGAGGTAGACGGTGACGCTGTCGTCGGCGTGGCCGGGCAGGATCCACGCCGGGATCTGCAGGCTCGCGTCGTTGGCGGCGATCGTAAGCATGTCGCCGTTCTCGACCTTGAGCTTGCGCGCGGTCGCCATGCTGATCATGGCGGCGTTGTCCCAGCTCAGCTTGGTCATGGGGTCGGGGATCTCCGCCATCCACGAGTTGTTGGCGAAGCTGCCGTCGCCCATCTTGGGGCAGCCGCGCAGCACGACCTCGGTCCCGGCCGGCTTCTGCCACGCGCTGACCGCGGCGGCGACCGCGCCAGCGTTGACGCTCGCGGTCTCGGCGGTGAGGCCGGTCGCCGCGACCATGCCTTCGTGCAGCGCCTTGGGCCACCACGCGGACTCGAAGTCCGGCGCGCCGGTCGCCTCCTGCCAGTGCTGCTTGACCAGCTCGTAGCCGAACGTGGTGTCGCGGCCGTCGAGCAGGTTGAGGTATTCGGCCTGGCCGGCCTGGTCCTGGTTGAAGAACGCCAGGAACTCGAGCGCGGAGACGCCGCCGAACAGCGGCGCGATCAGCGGCTGGCGCAGCGACACGGTGCCGTCTGCGGCGCGCGCGTCGCCCCACGACTCGAGGTCGTGGGCCATCGGGAAGTGCCAGTCGCAGAGCTGCGCGGTCTCGTCCTCGTAGAGGCCGACGTGGATCGTCGTCTTGGGCTTCTTGTCCTTGAGCAGCTGGCCGAACGCGAGGTCGGCGGGCGCGTCGTAGACCGGGTTGCTGCCCAGGAAGATCAGCGCCTCGCAGGAGCCCGCGTCGAGCGCGGCAGCAAGCTCCACCAGCTCCGTCGTGCAGTCGGTCGAGATGCCTTCGACGACCGCGGTCATCGTCACGGTCTGGCCGACGTTCTGGAGCTTCTCGTTGATCGCGTGCGCGATGGCGTGCACGACCGGCGGCTGCGTCGCGCCGGCCACCACCAAGCTCTTGCCGGCGTGGGCCGACAGGTCCTTGACGATCGCTTCGACCCACTTCTTGCCGCCCTTCTCGAAAGCTGCGGGGTCGTGGCTGCCGAGCGCGCCCGCGAGGTCGCTGCCGGCGCCGACGCCGAGGCCCTTGGCGATCGCGAACGCGACGCCCGCGACCTCGCCGCTCTTGGTGCGGAACCGGTGGTCGGCTGCGCCGCCCGTGGTCGAGAAGATCGACTCGACCGCGTAGAGGCGGTTGAGGTTCTGCGCCTGGGCGCGGCGCGCGCCCCACTGGCTGGCGCTCTTGATGTTGTCGCCCTCGGCGCCGAGGAAGTCGCAGTCGAGCGACACGATCACGTCGGCCTTGCCGAAGTCGTAGTGCGCGGCCATCGGCTTGCCGAAGGCCATCTGCGCACCCTTCATCGCGTGGTCCTGGTGCAGCGCCTGCCAGGTGTGGAACTTCGCGTCCGGGAAGTCGCCACTCTTCATGCGGTTGACGGCGGCGAGCAGCGTCGGCGACGTGCTCGGCGGCATCACGACGTGCAGGCCCTTGCCCTTCTTGTTCAGCAGGTCCTTGCCGGCGTCGCCCTCGAGCCAGTCCAGCAACTCCTCCCAGACGTGGACCTCGTGGTCGCCGTGACCGCCACCGTGGCCACCGTGGCCGTGTGCGTCGTCGTGTGCGTCGTCGTGCGCGTGTTCTGCGGAGTGCAGGTTGCGCGCCTCGCGGCTGCGGTTGGGATCGTAGAGGTTGAGCAGCTCGGCCTGCAGGCGCATGTCCGAGCCGCCGCCGGGGCAGCTCGGGTGGTCGGGGTTGCCGTCGAGCTTGGTCGGGCGACCGTCGTTGCTCTTGGCGAGCACGCCGATGCCGTAGCCGCCGCGCGTGATCGTGGTCGCGTAGTGCTGCGCGATGCCCGGCTTGAAGCCCTCCGGCCGCTTGGTGAACGGCAGGATCTTGGTCTCAGGCTTACGGCAGCTCGCCATGCCTGCGAGCGCGACCGAGGCGGCGACCGCGCCGAGGAAGCCGCGGCGCGAGACCTCGTCGGGCGCTTCGGTGATGCCCTCGGGGAACTCGCGCGCCAGGATGTCCTGGAACTCGGCGGAGTTCTCGAGCTGCCCGAGGCTGCGCCAGTAGGTGCCAGGCGTGGGGGTCTGGGTCTGGTTCATCTCGGTCGAGCTCATCGGTGGCAGGCGGAGCAGTGGGTCGGCGGGTTGAGGTGCGGCGGGCTGTCGCCGTCCCAGTTCAGCAGCTTCTGGGCGGCCGCGATCGACTCCGCGGTCGGCTCCCACTCCATGTTGGTGACCTTGACGTCGTCGGGCCGGATGTGCGGCGCGGCGTTGCGGTGGCACTCGAGGCACCAGCCCATGCTCAGCGGCTCGGCCTGGCGCACGATCTCCATCTGGTCGATGCGGCCGTGGCAGCTCTTGCAGCCCACGTTCGCGCGCATGTGCACCGCGTGGTTGAAGTAGGCGAACTCGGGCAGCAGGTGGACCTTGACCCACTCGATCGGGTTGTTCTGGTCCTTCTCCCAGTTCTCCCCGCTGAACGCCGCCCGCAGCGGCTCCAGCTGCTCGCTGTCCTTCTTGACGTGCTTGTGGCAGCCGTAGCAGGTGTCCGCGTCCGGGATCGAGGCCGAGTAGCTCTCCTCGACCGTCCGGTGGCAGTAGCGGCAGTCCATGCCCAGCGTGCCCGCGTGCAGCTTGTGGCTGTAGGGGATCGGCTGGTAGGGCTGGTACCCGACGTCCGTGTTCTTCGGCGAGAACCAGAAGTAGACGATGAAGACCACCGAGAGCCCGGCCGCCGCCGCGCCGAGCGCGAGCATGGCCGGGACCTTGTTGGTCCACTTGGGGAACAGTAGGGTCAAGGTAGATCCCCTCCGCGGTGGGGACAGATTGCGGTCGCTAGAAACCGGGCGGAAACGCCCGGAAGTAGGTTGCACGTGGGGCCTTCCTGGCGTCTCGGACGTCGACCTGAAACCGGTTGGTCGAGCGTCGGAGTGCCCCAGGAGCACGTGCGGTCAGCCCATTTGGGCAACCTCTGTAGAAGATTGCCCCCACAGGGTCAATTTCAGAGTTGCCAGATTCCCCCTTGAAGGCCGCTAAACCATTACCGGTACAGATTGTTATGGAGCGGTTGCGGGAGCCGCTGGAGCTACCTCGCGAGGTGCTCGCGCACGAACGCCGAGATCGCCGGCGCGACCAGCGCCTGGGCCATGGGGTTGGGGTGCGTGTCGGCGGGTGTGACCCACAGCATGTCCTGGTTTGTGCCGGCCAGCTGGGGGGTCACGTCGAGCAGCGGGATGCCGGCCTCTTCGAGGTCCGATGCGACCAGATTGTGCAGTTCCTCGAACGGGTAGTGGCGCCCGGGACCGAGACCCTGCAGGAACGGCCAGAGCACGACCATGAGCGGGATGCCGCGCGCGTCGCACCATGACTTGGCGCGCCGAAGATACTTCTGAGGAACACCTTGTGACCACATCGCGCCGAACGGCTTGTCGGGCCCGAAGCGCGGGTTCGGCGTGCCGTCGGGGTAGACCTCCGGCATGGCGAGTAGCTCCGAGACCCAGTCCCGATCCTGGGACAGCTCCAGCGGGCCGCGTCCGAGTGCGCCGAACAAGAGGTCGAGCAGGCGGGAGCCCGTGTCGACCGGCGGCCCGAACACCATCAGGCCGTCGCTGCCGACGAGGTCGTTGAGGCAGATCGTCAGCACCACGGCGTCAGGCTCGAAGCGCGCGAAGCGCTGCTCGAGACCGATCACATACTCGTCCACGCAGACCGTGCCCGCGGCGCCGCAGTTGACGGTGCGCACGTCGTCGCCGTCTTTGCGCAGGTCACGCTCGAGCAGGCGGACCCAGTTCTGCTCTTCTGGGATGCCCCAGCCGAACGTGAACGAGTCGCCGATGCAGACCAGGCGCCGCTGGCCTTTTGGCTTGGGCGCGACGAGCTCTTCGCGCTCGCGCACGCCGGCGGAGTTGATGCGGTTGTGCACGCGGCCCTGTGCGTCGAGCCAGTCGCGCTGCAGCACGTCGTTGTCGGAGTAGGCGATGAAGAACGACATGCCCGGCCGGAACATGAACCGCTGGCGCGGGACGTCGCCGGGCACGGGCACGATCAGGCCCTGCCGGACGCCGTCGGCGTAGTCGGCGACGGGCGTGCCGTCGTCCTTCTGGAACGAGATGGCGCCGAGCGGTCCGCTGCGTGCGGGAGTCGCCCATCGCAAGGTGAGTTCGGCCCCGGCCAGGGCGAGCATCGTGGCCACAGCCGCAGCGAGCAGCCGGACTGCGCGTCGAGGGCGGTTCGTGGACGACGCCTGCATTCGGGCAAGGTAGCCGCTCCAAGGGCGCATGCGGCTGCTATTGTCCCAAGTGACGCCGTTGGCGCGTCCTCTGGACGACCGCGACGCGCCGCCAGCCTTGCCATGCCAAACTACATCCTCGGGATCTCAGCGTTCTACCACGACTCCGCCGCGGCATTGCTGCGCGACGGCGAGATCGTCGCTGCTGCGCAGGAGGAGCGCTTCACGCGTAAGAAGCACGACCCGGGCTTTCCGACCAAGGCCGCCGAGTTCTGCTTCGAGCAGGCGGGCATCACCGCCGCCGACCTTGACTTCGTCGCCTTCTACGACAAGCCGATCCTCAAGTTCCACCGGCTGCTCGAGACCTACCTCGCGTTCGCGCCGGTCGGCCTGAAGTCGTTCCGCAAGGCGATCCCGACGTGGCTCGGCGAGAAGCTGCACATGAAGGGCAAGATGACGCGCGCGCTCGGCTGCAAGCCGAAGAACCGCTACGTGTTCCCCGAGCACCACGAGAGCCACGCGGCGTCGGCGTTCTACCCGTCGCCGTTCGAGGAGGCAGCGATCGTCACCATGGACGGCGTCGGCGAGTGGGCCACCACTTCGATCGGCGTCGGCGAGGGCAACGACCTCAAGCTGATCCGGGAGATCCGCTTCCCGCACTCGCTCGGGCTGCTCTACTCGGCGTTCACCTACTACTGCGGCTTCAAGGTCAACAGCGGCGAGTACAAGCTGATGGGCCTCGCGCCGTACGGCGAGCCCAAGTACGCGGACCGGATCCGCGAGAAGCTGATCGACCTGCGCGAGGACGGCAGCTACCGCCTGGACCTCAGCTACTTCAACTACTGTCAGGGCCTGACGATGACGAACGACAAGTTCGCGTCGGTGTTCGGCCAGCCGGTGCGGTCCCCCGAGACCGACCTGACGCAGTTCCAGATGGACGTCGCCGCGTCGATCCAGGAGGTGACCGAGGAGGTCATGCTCAAGACCGCGCGCTACGCCAAGGAGGTGACCGGTAAGGACAACCTCTGCCTCGCCGGCGGCGTCGCGCTCAACTGCGTCGGCAACGGCGTGATCCTGCGCGACGGACCGTTCGACAAGATCTGGATCCAGCCCGCGGCGGGCGACGCCGGCGGCGCGCTCGGCGCAGCGCAGTTCGTCTGGCACAACCTGCTCGACAAGCCGCGCACCGTGCAGCCGGCGGACTCGCAGCGCGGCAGCCTGCTCGGCCCCAAGTACGAGTCGCACGAGATCAAGGCGTTCCTCGACGAGCAGAACGTCGTCTACGAGGAGCGCGACGAGGCAGGCCTCGCCGACCGCGTCGCGGAGCTGATCGAGCAGGAGAACGTGATCGGCTGGTTCCAGGGACCGATGGAGTTCGGCCCGCGCGCGCTCGGCTCGCGCAGCATCATCGGCGACGCGCGCTCGCCGAAGATGCAGTCGGTGATGAACCTCAAGATCAAGTTCCGCGAGTCGTTCCGACCGTTCGCGCCGATCGTGCTGCGCGAGCACGCGTCGGAGTACTTCGACATCGAGGAGCGCCACGACAGCCCCTACATGCTGATCGTCGCGCCCGTGAAGGACGAGAAGCGCAAGGACGTCGACCAGGGCCTGTTCGGCCTCGACAAGCTCAAGCAGATCCGCTCGGTGATCCCGGCGGTGACCCACGTCGACTACTCGGCGCGGCTGCAGACCGTCGACGGCGAGCGCAACCCGCAGCTCGCCGCGATGATGCGGCGCTTCCACGAACGCACCGGCAGCCCGGTGCTGATCAACACCAGCTTCAACGTGCGCGGCGAGCCGATCGTCTGCACGCCGCAGGACGCGCTGCGCTGCTTCATGGGCACCGAGATGGACGTGCTCGTGCTCGAGAACTTCGTCATCCGCCGCGTCGACCAGCAGAACCTGCCCGAGGTCGACCGCGAGCAGTACCTGTCCGCCTTCGCCCTCGACTGACCCGCGATGATCCAGCTCAACCTGTCCCCGGAGCGGCGCGTGCTGCGCCAGTTCGCCTGGTTCGGCGTCGTCGGCCTGCCGTTCTTGACCGCGTTCATCGTCAAGACGGTGACCGGCGCGGCCTGGTCCGACCCGGATCTGTGGGGGCACCTCGCGGTGCTCATCGTGCTGGCCGTCGCGGTCACCGCGGTGATCACGTTCGAGCTCGGCGTCGACCTGCTCGCGCACGGGCTGTTCGCCGGCCTGTCGATCGTGGCGATCCCGATCGGCTTCGTGATCTCACACGTGCTGATCGCGGCGGTCTACTACCTCGTGTTGACGCCGATCGCGCTGGTCTTCCGCGTGACCGGACGCGACGTGATCGGCAAGCAGCTCGACCGCAGCGCCGCGAGCTACTGGCACGTCCGCGAAGGCAAGCGGCCCGCAGCCAGCTACTTCAAGCTCTACTGATCCACGGCCCGCGCCGGCCGCCGCCGACCGCGCCGCCGCGAACGCCAGCTATACTGAACCGAGCCACCCCAGGAACATCCGATGACCGACAGCGCCGAAGACGATCCCAAGAAGAACGACGAGTTCCTCAACGCCGCCAAGCAGGACGAGCGCGGGCTGGTCAGTGAGTTCGTGATGTTCATGGCCGAGAACAAGATGTGGTGGCTGACGCCCATCCTGGTCGTGTTCGCGCTGCTGGGCGTGCTGCTCGTGCTCGGCGCGACCGGCGTGGCGCCGTTCATCTACACGCTGTTCTAGGCGTCGTGCGGCGCGCAGGCATCGGCGTCGCCGTGGCCGTGTCGGCCTGCGCAGCGCTGTGGTGGTCGGGCGGCGCTGTGCCGCCCACCGAGCCGCCGACCGAGCCAGAACAAGCGCGCGAGCGCACCGACCCCCGTCGGTCCGCAGCGACAGCGCCCGCCGCAGGTGCGGTCGCGGCACCCACGCCGGTCGAACGCGGAGCGTCGCCTCTGGACGGCACGCCGCGGCCGACCGTTCTCTGGCGCGGCCAGCTGGTCGACGAGAAGGGCCAGCCGCTGTTCGGCGCGGTGGTCCGCAGCCGCTCGGGCACGGTCGCGCGCGCGGGCAACGGAGGCTGGTTCGCGCGGGAGGCCCCGCCCTCGCCGCGCGACGTGCTGCTCTTCACCGCGCCCGCGCGCGCGCCGCGCGCGGTGCCCTGCGCCGAGCTGCGCGCGGGCGAACAGGTCGTCCTGCAGCCCGCCGGGTTGGTCTCGGTGGAGGTCGTCGACGCAGGGACCGGCGAGCGCGTCGACGCCTACACCGCGCAGCTGGTGGGGGCGACGGACGCCGAGCTGCGCGCCGACGCTGTGCAGCTGCCGTCCCGGGAGGGCGGCGCGCTGCTCGAGGCGCGCGTCGCGGTCGAGAGCCCTGCGCTGCTGCGCGTGCTGCCCGACGAGGAGCGCTTCGCGCCGTCGCTGCCGCGCACGATCGAGCTCGACGCCGTGCAGCCCCAGACGGTCCGCGTCGAGCTCTGCGCGTGGGGGGAGCTGACGGTCCAGGTCGCCGACCGCTCGGGGGCTCCGATGGTCGGCGCCCTGGTCGAGGTGATGGCGCGGCCCGACGGCCGCCGGTGCGAGGTCGACACGCTCGCGGTCACCGACTGGCGCGCGGTCACCCCGTCGCGCGCCGCGCTGTGGTTCCGCAGTGTGACCGACGCTCGCGGCCGCCTGCGCGTGCGCGCGCCGTCGCGCGGCCCCTTCACCGTGCGCGCCTCCCACGCCGACGGCGGTTGCGAGATCGAGCGCGGCGTCGAGCTCGCAGCGGTGCCAAGCGGCGCGCTGCAGTTCGCCCTCGCGCGCTGATCGGTGTCCCGCAATAGGACGGCGTCGAGATGCTGTACGCAGGGAAACCCCCGTCGTTCCGATACCTCCCTACACACAACAACCGGGAGGAAGCCATGCGCGACCAAGGGCTAGACACATACCTGGCCGACATCAACGAGGTGCCGTTGCTGACGGCAGAGCAGGAGATCGACCTGTCGAAGCGGATCCAGCGCGGGGACCTGGAGGCCCGCGAGCACATGATCCGCGCCAACCTGCGCCTCGTCGTCTCGATCGCCAAGAACTACGTGAACCGCGGCCTCGCGTTCATGGACCTGATCGAGGAGGGCAACATCGGGCTGATGAAGGCGGTCGAGAAGTTCGACCACAAGGCCGGCTGCAGGTTCTCCACCTACGCGACGTGGTGGATCAAGCAGGGCATCCGCAGATCGCTGGTGAACACGGTGAAGACCGTGCGCGTGCCGAGCTACATGTCGGAGATCGTCTCCCGGTGGAAGGCGACCGCGATGGAGCTCAGCTACAAGCTGGGGCGGCAGGCGACGACCGGCGAGATCGCCGAGGAGCTGGACCTGCCGGAGAGCAACTGGGACGTCGTCCGGGACACGGTGCAGTCCAACTCGCAGCCGGTCCACGGCATGAACGAGGACAGCGCCGCCGGCTTCGCCGAGGTCATCGAGGACACCCGCGGCCGCTCGGCCGAGGACCAGATCCTCGAGGCGATGGAGATCGGCCGCATGCACGAGCTGCTCGAGAAGCTCGACACGCGCGAGGCGCGCGTCCTGCGGCTGCGGTTCGGGCTCGGCAACAACGAGCCGATGACCCTGAAGGCGATCGGCAAGCGCTTCGGCCTGACCCGTGAGCGGGTGCGGCAGATGGAGCAGCAGGCGCTCGCCAAGCTCGGCGAGGTGATGTCGCGCGAGTTCGGCGAGGAGCCGCCGCCGCCGCGCGGCCGCAAGAAGAGCTCCCGCTGACGTCGCGCGGCGCGGGCGGTCTCGTAGGCTGTGGCGGATGCCCACTTCGCTCTACGTGCACGTGCCGTTCTGCGTCGTGAAGTGCGGCTACTGCGACTTCAACTCCTACGTCGTCGAGGAGCAGGCGGCCCACGACCGCTTCCTCGACGCGCTCGCCAAGGAGCTCGAGCGTCGATGGCCCGCGGGTGAGCCGCCGGTCTCGGTGTTCGTCGGCGGGGGAACTCCGAGCCTGCTGTCGGTCGAGCGGCTCGCGCGCCTGTTCGAGGTGATCGGCGCGCGCGTCGACCTCGCGGCGTGCGCCGAGGTGTCGATGGAGGCCAACCCGGAGAGCTTCACGGTCGACAAGGCGCAGGCGGCGCGCGAGGGCGGCGTCCGGCGGCTCAGCATGGGTGCTCAGACCTTCCACGCGCACCACCTGCAGGCGCTCGACCGCGCGCACGACGCCGAGGCCGTCGAGCGAGCGTTCGCCGCGGCGCGCGCGGCGGGCTTCGACAACGTCAGCGTGGACCTGATGTTTGGCATTCCCGGCGAGACGCTCGACGAGTGGCGCAGCGACCTCGAGCGGGCGCTGCAGCTCGGGACCGACCACCTGTCCTGCTACAACCTCACCTTCGAGCCCGGCACGCGGTTCGAACGGGACCGCCGCCGGGGTCGCATCGGGCCCAACGACCAGGAGCTGGACCGCGCGATGTTCGAGCACACCCGCGCGCGGCTGTCCGAGGCCGGGTTCGACGCCTACGAGGTGAGCAACTTCGCGGGCCGCGGCGGGCCGTGCCTGCACAACGACCACTACTGGCTGCAGGGCGACTACGTCGGCGTCGGCCCCGGCGCCAGCAGCCACCGCGCCGGAGTCCGGGCGACCAACCTCAAGGCGCTCGACGCCTGGTGTGACGCCGCGCTCGCCGGCCTTCCGTGCGCGGGCAGCGCCGAGACCCTGCGGCCGCTGCAGCGCGTCGCCGAGGCGCTGTGGCTCGGCGTGCGCCGCACAGCAGGCGTCGATGTCGCCGAGGTCGGTAGTAGGGTCCGGGTCGACGCGCTGCAGACGTTCTCGCCGATCGTCGAGCGGCAGCAGCAGGCCGGGCTCGTCGAGTGGGACGGCCGGCGGGTCCGGCTCGCGCCAGAGGGGCTGCTGCTGGCCGACCAGGTCGGCGGCGACTACCTCGAAGCGGCGCTCTGCGCGCCGCCCCAAAACCAGAACAGCCGGCCACGTGGGCCGGCTGTCGTCGGCGCGATCGCTCGCGCGGTCGTCTGCGAGCTCCTAGAAGCCGCCGTCCGTTCCCCTGACCGCGAAGAACGCCGCGCCCGCGCCGATCGCCGCCACCAGCGCTATGACGACCTCCGGGCCGAACGGGTCGACGCTGACGAAGCTGGAGCTGTTGGCGTCCGTCGCGGCGTAGGAAAGCGACGCGTAGAGGTGTTGCGTCAGCGTCTCCGAGTCCGGGATCAGCGACATGTCGACCGGCACCTCTTCGGGCATCGGGATGAAGGCGAGCATGCCGGTGACCATCTGGTAGCCGCTCTCGAAGTTGGTCTTCCAGTCGGTGAAGGCGACGCTGCTGACGCCCGCGGGGATCTGGTCCGCGACGGCCATGAACTCCTTGTTGGAGCGGATGTCACCCTTGGGGTCGTCCTCGCGGTCCATACGCTTGAAGACGCGCTTCACGTCGCTGGCCGAGAAGCCCATCACCATGTAGCCGTCCTTGAACGCGAACGTCGGCTGCAGCATGTCGAACGGGTTCATGCCCATGCCGCCCATCTCGTCCATCTCGTCCATGTTGACGACGAGCTGGTAGCTCTTGAGGCCGCGCTTGGTGCCCTCCTCGATCTCGATCATGCCCTGCGTCATCGCGGACATCTTCTGGAGCGCACCGACCAGCTTCTGCTCGTCGTTGACCTTCATCAAGAACGCGATCTCGGGCGCCGAGCTGATGGTGCCCATCGCCATCGACCACGTGACGTAGTGGTCCCCGAGCGAGCCGAACAGGTCGCCGCGGATGGTGAAGCCCAGCTGGGTCTCGATCTCGGCGAGCTGGCCGAGCATCTGCTCGGCCATCTGGTCGTTGTAGGCCTGCATGCCCTTGACCAGGGTGTCGTAGAGCGACGACGGCTTGACGACGCCGGCGCCGAAGGAGACCGCGTCCTTGGGCACCCACTTCAAGAAGCCCATGTCGATCTTCGAGCTCGCGCCCGTGGTCTGGCCCTTCGTGCCCTTGGCGTGGAAGCCCTTGGTGATGCACTTGCCGTCGACGTAGCGCGACGACAGCGCGAGGTTGCCGAGGTCGCGCATGCCCATCGCGCGCAGCGCGCGCTGGACGCCCTCGAAGTCCACCATGGCCAGCTCTGGCTGCTCGGCCATCGCCATCTTCAGCGCCTTCATGCCGAACGCGACCATCGGGTCGGGCGACATGTACATCTGCAGCGCAGCGCCGTTGGCGTCGACGCCCTTGGTCGCGGCGGCGAACCCGGCGGTCTGGCTGAGCACCGGCGTCTTGTTGACCCAGTTGGTGACGACGTCCTTGACCTCGTCGGTGATCGTCCCGATCACGATGCCGTTGGGGACCATCGCCACGTTGAGCGACATCTCCATGCCCATGCCTTCGGGCGGCGCCATCGTCGTGGCCTTGACGTCGCCGATGGACCACTCGGTCACCGTCATCTGGTCGCCGGCCTCCATCCGCATCATGCCCATGCCCATCTGGATGAGCGGCGCCCAGGTCGCGGCCGAGTCGCCGAAGTCGAGGTGCACGAGCATGCCGAACTTCGGCATCGGGCCGAAGGGCCCCTCGGTCATGTCCATCCCGGTGATCGCTGCGGTGCCGCCGTTGATGCGCAGCTTCATCAGCATGTCGGGGTTGACGGGCAGCATGCCCATCTCGTGCATCTGGCGGGCCTGGTCCATGCCCTCGTCCATCTGCTCCTTCATCATCTCCATGACGTCGGCCATGAAGGTCTGCACCTCGTCCTCGGCCCACATCTTGGCCAGCGGCATCTGCTGGTAGTCCTTGATGGCCAGCCCGAGGTCCGGCGCCGAGATCGCCATCATGGTCGTCTTGGGCAGGTAGGGGAGCATGCCCTGCGCGGCCGTCGGCGCGGCGAGCGCCGCGAGCGCGGACAGGGAACCGAGGAACGTCAGCTTCATGGGTGTCTACTTGGCGGTCAGATCGGGTCTGGCGGCCGCCTCGTGCGGACGCCGTGTGGAAAGGTGGCCGAAAAGGGTAGCGACCCTTTCGCAGAACCCTCGACCTTCCTGGGTTTGACGGGCAAATGGCGCGCCAGCGCGCGCCATGCCGCTCGTCGTCCGGCTACGGCGCCTTGGCGATCAGCTTCTGCAGGTAGGCGACGATCTCGTCCTTCTTGCCGTCGAGGACCTTCTCGAACGCGGTCACCGCCTTGCCGGGGCTGCCCTTTCCTTTACCGGACAAAGCATCTGTCACGGCCATCAGCGCGTCGGTGGTCGCCTGATCTCCGCCCCGCATCCCGTAGGCGAGCATCAGCCCCGCCTGGAACAGGTTGTAGTCGATCTCCTTCGTGTCGAGCTCCGAGCTGAGGGCGTAGTTGCCGAGCCACGACTTGATCGGGCTGACGCCGCCCTTGGCCATGTGCTGCTTGCCGAACCAGCCCGCGTCGCGGTCGTTCTCGAAGCGCGACGTGAGCGTGCCGCAGCCGTGCACGAACCACAGCGGCAGGTCGGTCCCCGCCTCGCTGGCGACGGCGTTGACGTAGGCGATCGCGGCCGCGTGGCGGACGTAGCGCGTGCCCCAGTCCTTGTCGTTGTTGCAGATCGCGGGCCGCACCACGCCCTGGCCGCGGATGCGGAACTCGGCGTCGTCGCGGATCAGGAACGCGCCGACGACGTCCGACCCGTCGCCGAGCTGCGTGCCGAACTGCACGTACTCGGCGCGCGTCTTCGCGACGATCAGGACCGGCCGCAGCGCGGGCGGCAGCGCGCGTCCGCGGAACAGCGGCATCACCGTCTCGTGGCCCTGGTCCGCGAACTGCTTCATCTCCTCGATCTTGTCGAGCGGCAGCGTGCTGATGATCGTCGCGTAGTTCGAGCGAACGATCCAAGGCGTGCCGAGGTCGCTGTGGAAGGTGTCCGCCTCGGCCTTGTCGCCCCACTTGCCGTTGCCGACCGGGAAGTAGCCCTCCTTCGCCTTGTCGAGGTCCTCCTTCTTGATGAACTGCCCGGTCACAGGGTGGCGGACGTTGCCCTCCTGGTACTCGGTCATCTCGTCGCGCGTGACGCGCTCGCCCTCGTGCCAGAAGATGCCGGCGCGCGCGTCGGCGACCTTCTCGGGCTCGACCCAGATGCCGTCGACCTTCTTGTAGCCCTTGGCCGTGAACTCCTCGGCGAGCAGCTTGTCGCGCAGCTTCTTGGCCTTGGCGCCGTCCATCCAGACGCCGTCGACCTGCTCGTTGCCGAGCGCGGTGTTGGCGCCGAAGTGCTCCTTGTCGAACTTCAGCACGCGCTCGAAGATCTTCTCGGCCTCCTTCTCGAGGCCGTTGTCGAGCCCCCACTTGCCCGCCTCGAACAGCTGGTCCGGGTCCTTCTTGGCGGCCTTCTCCATGTTCTTGAGCTCGCGCTTGAGCTTGGACTTGCTCTGCGCGACGGCGGGCGCTGCCAGCAGCGCGAGGACGAGCGGGACGGCGTGGGTGAGCTTCATGCGTTCGGTAGGTGGGTCGGTAGGCCGTTGCGGCGGCGAACAGCCGCTCGCCGGCGGCCTCAGTTGTTGCGGTTGCGGCGGCGGTACTCGGGTGTGAACTTCTCCCACGAGTCCATGCGCTGGCTGGGGCGGAGGTTGAGATACGGGGTCCACCGCGGCCGCTCGGGCGCGCGGAGCAGGCGCAGCCCGGCCTCCTTGGGGGTCTGGTCGGCCTTGCGCGCGTTGCAGCCGACGCACGCCAGCACGCAGTTCTCCCAGTCGGTCGAACCGCCGCGCGAACGCGGCTGCACGTGGTCGACGCTCAAGAGGTCGGTGCCGGTGCGCTTGCCGCAGTACTGGCAGGTGTAGTCGTCCCGCAGGAACAGGTTGCGCCGGGTGAACGGAGCCGCGTGGCAGGGGACCCGGTTGTAGCGGCGGAGCAGCACGACCTCGGGCGCCAGGATCGCCACGCTCGGGGACCGGATCGTGGGCGCGCCGGGCGCGACCGGCTGCTCGATCCAGCTGCCCAAGTCGTAGGTCGCGTACGTCTGCGGGCAGACGATCCGGGCGGCCTCGCGGAAGACCATGCACAAAGACCGGCGGACCGTCGTCACGTGGACCGGCTGCCACGACCGGTTGAGCACCAGCGTGGCGCGCTCCAGCAGGTCGGCTCGTCGGGCTGTCTCCGAGGCTTGCATGGGGTCGGCGTCGCCCGGCCGGCGCGGGTCCGGGGGCGGCGGGGGCGAGTCTAAGTGCAGGCCTTGGGTCGCGAAACCCTCGCGCTCCGACGGTATCGTGTGGCCCGGGTCGACGGGCGGCGATCAGGGCGTTCGTCGTCGTTGCTCGCTCTGCGGGGCGTCGCTACACTGTTCGGCCCTCCAAACCACCAGAGATCGCCGACGCAGCGCGTCGGCACCGACAACGAGGGACTTCCGATGACCGACAAGACGAGCCTGTTTGCGCTGCTCGCGCTGACCTGCGTGTTTTCGCAATCGTGCCAGACTGGCCCGAATGAGCCCCCAGCGGTCGATTCTCGGCAGTTCCAGGATCTGGTGGTGCCGTCCGGGTTCCGCCTGAAGGACCGCGTGCACGAGAGCTTCTCGCGCGAGGTCGAGACCTGGCGCAACGGCCACTACGTCTACTCCGGACGCCCGGACATCGCGTCGGCGGCGGCCTACGTAGAAGCGAACATGGGGCGCCACAGTTGGAGCCTCGTGGCATCCGATGACGACGGCGACGAGACCACGAAGCGCCTGCAGTTCGAGCGCGGCATCTACTCGGCCGACTACAAGTTCGAGCGCGCCGACGGCTTCACCAAGATGGTCGTCGACTACACGACCGACTATTCACGGCTGTGATCAGCTACCCACGATTGGCAGCAACCCACTACGGGGACCAGGGCGGCCTTAGCGAGCGCGCCAGGCCGCGAGCGAAATCTACCTTCTGACCGAATCATGTCCGCCACTCCTCCATCGAGCCTGGAAGGCACCCAGACCCCGAGTCCGTTCGAGGTCCTCTGGGAGCGCTACAAGTCGCTCATCACGACCATCATCGCGGCCATCCTGCTCGCGCTCGTCGGCAACTACGCGTGGAAGTACTTCGAGCAGAAGGGCATCGACGAGAAATGGTCCAAGTTTGCTGTAAACTTGGGCATTAGCGATACTTACGCGGACTACGCCAAGGCCTACGAGCCGCTGACGACGGCGCTGGCCGACATCGAGCTGTCGTCGCTGGAGGCCGGCCTGGGCAAGGCCGAGGACAGCCAGCGCCCCTACTACCTGCTCGCGATCGCGCGCAAGGCGATGCTCGACAAGGACTGGGACCTCGCCGGCCAGAAGCTGGGCGAGCTCGAGAGCAAGTATCCCAAGCACCCGCTCGTCACGCCGTCGCGCGCGCCCGTCCAGAGCCGCGACGAGAAGGAGCCCGAAGAGGGCACCAAGCCCGAGCAGCCCGAGTTCGAGCCTGCCATCGAAGGCAGCGTCGTCACGTTGATGCGCAGCCAGATCGAGAACGCCCGCTCGTTCGAGCTGCCCGCGACGTTCGCGAAGCCCGAGATCCCGGCGGACGCCAAGAAGGTCAAGTTCACGTTCGGCGACTACGGGTCGGCGACGATCGCTCTGATGCCGCAGGCCGAAGAGCACGGCAAGAAGTTCCTGGAGCTCGCGCAGCAGGAAGGCGGACCGTTCTGGCAGGGTCTGGCGGTGGACGAGATCCAGCGCGGCACCGAGAACTTCGAGCGCCCCTACGCGATGCACTTCGGCTACGCCTCGACCAAGGACGACGACCGGACGAAGTGGACGACCACCGAGCCCAGCGAGAACCAGGTCGAGTGGGAGAAGACCGGCCTCAGCCACTTCGACGGCGCGGTGTCGGCTCGCCCCGAGGCGGACGGCAAGTCCTGCGCGGACCGGATCTGGATCCACGTGGACGACCAGGCCAACCTCGACGGCAACCGGGTCGTGTTCGGTTACGTGGTCGAAGGCCTCGACGTGCTGCGCGCGATCTGCGAGGCCGGCATGTCGGCCGAAGAAGAGGACCGCGGCGTCGGCCGGCCGAGCGAGAACATCCGCATCACGGCGGTCGAAGTTCTCTGAGATCCCGTTGGCAGGGGCCCGATTCCCTGGGGCCCGATTCCCCGGGGGCCCGTCTTTTGGGGCCTCCGCCTCTGAGGCTCTGGCGCTCAGCCGTGGTGCGCGGAGGCCGCGCTCCGCGCAGATGGGCGGCTAGCAGTTCTTGAGCCGCGCGAAGACGCGCTCGAACTCTTCGCGACCCGAGCACTCGATCGTGATCTGGCTGCGCTTGCGGCCGTACTTGATGGTCACGGGCGTGCTGAGCACTTCGACAAGGTTCTCCTCGAGCTCGTTGAGCCAGACCGGTCGGTCCTTCTTGGCCTTGCCCGCCCCTGCCTCGTCCTTCTTGGTGCGCTTGCCCGCGGACCGATCGAGCATGTCCTTGACCAGGGATTCGAGGCCGCGCACCGAGAGGCTCTGCTTGATCGTGGCCTCGGCCGTGATCTGCATGGTCTCGTGGTCCGGCAGCGCGAGCAGCGCGCGGGCGTGTCCCATGGTGAGTGTTCCACGTGAAACATGCGCCTGGACCGGCTCCGGCAGCTCGAGCAGCCGGAGGAAGTTCGCCACCGTGGAGCGCTCGAACCCGACCTTCTTGGCGACCTGCGCCTGGGTCGCCTGCATCTCGTCCATCAGCAGCCGGATTCCCTGCGCCTTCTCCATCGCGTTCAGGTCCTCGCGCTGCAGGTTCTCGACCAGCGCGAACACCGCGCTGTCGTTGTCGGAGAGGTCGCGGCACAGCACCGGGACCTCCTTCAGCCCTGCCAGCTTCGAGGCGCGCCAGCGTCGCTCGCCGGCGACGATCTGGAAACGGTCGCCGACCTTGCGGGCCAAGATGGGCTGCAGCACGCCGCTCTCGCGGACCGACTCGGCGAGCGTCTTCAGCTCGGCCTCGTCCATGTCCTTGCGGGGCTGGTACGGGTTCGGATCCAGCTTGTCGAGCGGCACCAGGTGCACCGCGTCCGCGGGCGACGCCGCAGGCTGCGCCGGACCAGAGGCCTTGGGTGCGTTGGCATCCGAGCCGGCGGACTTGCGCGTGGACAAGAAGAAGTCGAGGCCACGGCCTAGACGACGATCAACCATCGAGGATCTCCTGGACGAGCTCTGTGTAGCACAGGGCTCCTTTGGACGAGGGACTGTGAACGAAGACGGACTGTCCGTGGCTCGCTGCCTCGACGAGGCTCGAGTCACGGAAGATGACGGACTGCAGCAGCGTATCGCCGAGGTTGGCGCGGAGGTCGTCCAAGACCTCCTTCGCGATGGCTTCGTCGCTGTTGACCATGGTGGGGAGGACGCCGCGTAGCTGGCCCCTGCCGGGGAAGCGCTCGGCGGCCTGCTCGAGCGAGGCCATCATCTGGGACAAGCCGTGCATCGAGAAGAACTCGGCCTGCACCGGAACCAGCACCTGCTCGCACAGCTGCACGCCGGCCCAGCCCCAGGCGTCCATGCGCGGCGGGCAGTCGACGACCAGGACGTCGATCTCTCCCTCGAGGCCGCGAACCATCGACTGCAGGTGGTCGGCGTCGATCGACGCTTCGCCGTCGGCGCGGGCCTCGGCGCCCGCCGAAGGGACCAGCCAGAGCCGCTCGCAGACCGGCGTGATCCACTCGCGCATGGCGGGTGCGTCTGGCTCGCTGCGCATGCCCTGCACGGCGACTGTCGCGTTTCCCTGGGGATCCAGGTCCATCAGCAGCACCCTGCGGCCGGCCAGCGCGAAGCCGTGTGCCACGTGGATCGCGGTGGTCGTCTTGCCGACGCCGCCCTTCTGGTTGGCCAGGACGATCGAACGCACGTTGGTGGATGCGGCGATCGGACCCCCCGCGCCGCGTCCGGATTGTGCTGCCACGGCCATTCTGAATCCAGGCCTTGTCCGCGACGATCGCACGAAGGATAACGGTCCGGCCTCGCGAAACGGCATGCAGCGACAGCTCCGCATCCTCCGGCTCCTGACGATTGCGCGCCTGCGTTCTGCGGGCTGGGCGCCCTGGCTGCTGCTCTTCGGCTGGTTGGCGATCGCCCGCGTGCAGGAGCCGCGCATGCTCCGGCGCTTCGGCGTGCACCTGATCGACGACGCCAGCTGGGCGGGCGGTCTCGCCGTGCTGCTCGTGGTGCTCCTGGCCGTGCGCCGGCGACCTCTGCGCGCTGCGGTGCTGACCAACCTGGTGACGCTGGCCGCGGTGTCGCTGCTACTCGCTGCAGCCACCTGGCTGATCGACCGCGGAGCGTGGTCGATGGGGGTAGGGGCGCGCCTCCTCGAAGCAGGCGCCTTCGTCGTCGCGTTCGGGCCGCTGGCGATCACCCTGTCCGCGGGCGGACACGAGGCGTCGCGAGGCCGATGGGTTGGCACCTTGGTGGTGCTTGCTTCGCTGGTCGCGTGTAGCATGGTGGCGGTGGCGCTGCGCTCGTCACCGACCGGACCTGCCTGGCTCGCGGCGACGCTGAACCTCGCCGCCGCCAGCTGCTGGGCCGCACGCCCGATAACGCCATAAACAACTGTCAGTAATGAAGATAGGCATACTCGGGGACATCCACGGAAACGACGTCGCGCTGCGTGCCGTCGTCGACGCGCTGCAGCGCGAGAACGTCGACGAGTGGGTGCAGGTCGGCGACATCGTCGGCTACGGCCCGGAGCCGTCGGCGTGTATCGACATCGTCAAGGAGCTCGGCTGCGTCACCTGCCTGGGCAACCACGACGCCGCGGTCCTGGGCCGCCTCGACACCTCCTACTTCAACAACTTCGCGCGCGCGGCCATCCACTGGACGGCGCCGCAGCTGCGTCCGTCGGACTACCAGTTCCTCAACGCGCTGGAGCTGGTCGAGGAGCGGGAGCACTACACGGTCGTGCACGGCACGATGCACATGCCCGAGCAGTTCGGCTACGTGGTCAGCGTGGTCGAGGCGCTCGAGTCGTTCGAGCACCAGAAGACGCGCCTCTGCTTCGTGGGCCACTCGCACGTGCCCGCGATCTACCTGCGCCGCGACGAGAGCCCGCGCGACGTGCACGTCGTGCCGCACTCCGAAGCTGAGATCAGCTACCGCGGCTTCGACCGCGTGCTGATGAACGTCGGCAGCGTCGGCCAGCCGCGCGACGAGGACCCGCGCGCAGCCTACGCGCTCGTCGACACGGACCTCGAGATCGCGAGCATCCGGCGGGTGAAGTACGACATCGAAAGCGTGCAGAAGAAGATCCGCGAAGCGGGGCTTCCGGACGTGCTCGCCAGCCGCCTCGAGCTCGGAGTGTGATCGGACCGATGCTCCGCCTGCTGGTGCTCGCGCTGTTGGCCGCGTCCGCGGGCGCCCAGCGCTGGCAGGACACCTGCGGCCGCAGCGAGGCCGGGCTGATCGCCGTTCGCCAGGCGGCGCGCGACGCCGCGGCCGACTCGCTCGTGCTGCTGGTCGCGTCGCACCCCGACGACCGCTACCTGCTGCCCGCGGTTTGGCTTCGTTCGCAGTTCGGCCTGCGCGTAGCCGTGCTGCTCGCCACCCGCGGCGGCGGCGGCCAGAACACGCTCGGCCCGGAGACGGGCGACGCCTTCGAGCGCATCCGTACGCTCGAGACCGAGGCAGGCTGTGCGCTCGCGGGCGCGGAGGCCTGGTACCTCAACCGCCCAGACGGCGGCTACCGACGGACTGCGAAGGAGACGTTCGCCGAGTGGGGGCGCGAGGAGACCCTGCGCGATTTGGTGAGGCTGCTGCGCAAGATCCGCCCCGACGCGGTGCTGACGACGCACCACGGAGAAGAAGGCCACGGCCACGACCTCGCGTTGGTCGAGCTGCTACCGCTCGCGGTCGCGCGCGCGTCGGACCCCGACTTCGACGCGCCGGGAGCGCCGCACGAAGTGGACGTGTTCCTGATGGGCGCGGGCAGCACTGTCAGCCCGGACGCGCTGTCGGTAGACGCCGACGCGCTCGACCCGGACCGCGGCGTGGCGCTGCGGCGCGTCGCCTACGAGATCCTGCGCGGCGTGCACGTAAGCCCGGGACCCGCGCGCCATATCGACGACGTGTTCGACCCCGTGCTGCGCTTCGAGCCGCAGAAGCCCGCGCGCCTCGCGCTCGCTCCGGGCCGCCCGCTAGGGCTGCCGTCGGTGCTCGACGCCGACCGTTGGCCGGGCGCGCCGGCGCGCCCGGCGCAGCGCGGGCGCTTCTTGACAGACGAGCTGGCGGCCCTGCGCCCGCGCGCCGCGCCG
>JBERSB010000013.1:0-3153 GCA_041236755.1 Luminiphilus sp.
CCGACGATGCCGTCGACCGCAGCGCCGTCGGGCAACACCGACGTGGCGTCGATGTCGACGCCCTTACGGCGCGGTTCGAACCGGCCGACGGCGCTCATCTGCTCGAACACGAAGCCGTACGGGTCGATGCCGGCGTGGCAGTCGCGGCAGCTGTCCTTGTCGCGGTGCGATTCGATCTTCTGCTTGAGCGTCATCTTGTCGAACCCGGGCGTCTCCGGGTCGAGGTCCGGGACGTTCGGCGGCGGCGGCGGCGGCTCGTCGCCGAGCAGGCGCGCCTTGAGCCACACCGCGCGCTTGATCGGGTGCGGCTCGTTGCCGTCGGAGTGGCCGACGTGGAACGAGCCCTGCGACAGCAGGCCGCAGCGGCGCTCGGGGCGGTCCTCGCCGATCGGCACCTTGCGGAAGTGCGCGCCGTAGACGCCGGGCACGCCGTAGAACTCGGCGAGGTTCTGGTTGAGCATCGCGAAGTCCGCGTCCACGAACGTCGAGATCGGCAGGTCGTCGGCGAACACCGCGTCGAAGAAGGCGTAGGTCTCCTCCTGCATGTCGCGCTTGACGAAGCGCGTGTAGTCGGGGTGCTTGTCGACGTTGATCGTCATGCCCTCGTGGCGGTCCATGCGCAGCCACTCGTCGGCGAACCGCCGCAGGAACCGGCCGGCGCGGTCGTCGTCGAGCATGCGGTCGGTCTGCGCGAGCAGCCGCTCGCGCAGCTCGCCCGCAGCCGCGACTTCGCGAAGCGCGTCGTCCGGCGGCCCGTTCCACAAGAAGTAGCTCAGCCGGTTGGCCAGCATCCAGTCCGGCAGCGCGTCGTCGTCGCCGAGCTCGTCGAGCGGCTCGCAGAGGTAGAGGAACTCCGGCGAGCAAAGGATGGCGACCAGCACCTCCTTGACCGAGTCCTCGTAGACCTCGTGGTCGGCGCGGACCTGCTTCCAGAAGCCGAGATAGCGCTCGACCTCGGCGTCGGTGGCGGGCCGACGGAACGCGCGCGACACGAAGCGGCGCAGCACGGCGCGCGTGTAGGCCTCGTCGTCGGAACGCGTCTCCGAGTCGAAGAAGATGTCGGTGTGCGACGCAGGCGGCCACGTCGGCAGATAGGGCGCCTCGAACTCGATCGACTCGACCATCAACGGCGGGCCGGTCTCCTGCTTGGACTTGACGAGGTGGTCGTTCCAGACGCCGAGCAGCAGGAAGCCGCTCAGGATCTCCTTGTCGCCGGACTCGGGCTCGGGGATCGGCAGGTTCTCGAGCCGGCCGAAGAACTCGTAGGTCTCGGCGGCACCCAGCGGCGCCGTCACGTCCTGCGCTTCGTCGAACGTCGTGTAGTCCATGCCGTCGTCGGTGCGCGTGCCGATCAGCGCCCGGATCGACGGCGTCAGCGCGGCGACGGCCTCCTCCTGCGCGCGGCCCGCCTTGCTGAGGCGCTGCGCCTGCGGGTGGGAGGCGTCGAGCGGCGTCACGACCACGTGGCTGAAGCCGACGAAGAACTTGCCGCCGACTTCCATGTGGTGGCCGCCCTGGCGCAGGCCGACGACGCCGAGCGCGGTCGTCAGGCGCGGCATCTCGAGCTGCTCCTTAGTGAACTGCGGCCGCTGGTCCAGGTGGTGGCCCGCGGCGCGCAGGCGCACCGACGGCATGGCGTCGGGGCTGACCGGGGGGTGCACGAGGTCGATCTGGTAGAAGCCCGTGGCGGGCAGGTTGACCCGGATGCGCGCCTTGCTGTCCTTGGGCACCTCCTTGGGCCGGAGGAACTCGCCGTCGAGCTCGAGGTTCTTGCGCTGGTCGGACTTCTCGGCGGCGACCACGATGGCGCCGTCGGGGACGACGAGGCGGTTCTTGTCCCAGCGCGCCGCGGGGGTGGCGTCGTCGACGTTGACCAGCAGCTGCTTGCGCATGGGCGGCAGGTAGCCGCGCGACGCCTTGACGCGCATCACGAAGTCGCCCTGCTCGGGCCAGACGCGCTGCATCTCGAGCTTGAGGTTGGGTGAAGGGCCCTGCCAGGCCTGCGGCACCTGCTCCTTGTGGGGGAGCGCCGAGAGCAGGACCATGCCCTCGTCCACGGCGCGGAAGCGGTCCTGGCCGCTGCCGCGGAGGCCGACGCTGATCTTGCGCTGCACGCGCTCGCGGGCCTTACGATCCTCGTCGCTGCCGCCGTCGATCACCGCGCCGTCCCGCAGGATGTCGACCGTGAAGTCCTCGGGGTTGAGCGGCACCGACTGGTAGCCGCCGGTGCGCCCGGCGACCTTGCCCTTGCCGCGGCCCTTGCCGAACGTGACCCGGTAGTGGGTGACCTCGGGCTTCTCGCCGGCGATCGCCTGGTCGAGGCCCAGGCGCGCGATCTTCTGGTAGTTGTCGAGGTGCAGCGGCGAGGCCTGCAGCACCTCACCGTTGTTGGAGAAGCCGTTCTTGGCCTTGCCGTCCTCGGGCAGCGTCTGCGCGAAGTCGATCGAGACTCCGAGCAGGTCCTGCAGGCTGTTGGTGTACTGCTCGCGGGTCAGCCGGCGGAGCACCACGGTGCGCTCGCCCTTCTGCCGATCGGCCGCCAGCGCGAGCGACTCGGTCAGCCAGCCCACGAGCTTGCGCCGTTCTGCGTCGGTCGGCTGGGCCTCGTCCTCGGGCGGCATCTCGCCGGCGTTGATGACGTCGAGCGCCGCGTGCCAGCCCTCGGCGTCGGCGCGCGCGGTCATCTCCGGGTCGAGCCGGTTGAGCTGCATGTCGCCCTTCTGCTTCTTGTCGCCGTGGCACTTGAAGCAGTACTTGGCCAACAGGGGCTCGATCTCCTTCTTGTAGTCGTCCGATGCGGCGCGGGCCGGCTGCGGGTCCTGCCGCGCGTCGTTCGGCGCCAGGGCGCTGCCGGTGACCAGGGTGACCATGGCCGTCGTGAACGCGGCGAGCTTTCGGCGAGGGGCGCGGAACATGGTGGTGGGAGCGTGACTTAGGCTACTGCAACCGAGATTCCAGTGCACGGTGCCGCGGCTGCGTCGGTCACCGCCGCGCGCGGGTCCAGGCGTGCAGCGCGCCGTCGTTGCGGGCGAACACGAGCCACGTCGCGCCGTCCGCTTCGACGGCTGCGATTGCGCGCTGGTCGCCGAACGCGGCGATGCCGTGCTCGCGGACCGACAGCACCGTGGGCGCGCCCGCCTCGCACGCGAGCAC
>JBERSB010000014.1:0-3224 GCA_041236755.1 Luminiphilus sp.
CTCCCTGGTAGACGCGCTGTTCCAGCCGGACGACGCCGGCGACGAGGACGCCGTCCGCCAGCTCCGGCGCGCGGCCGTGGCGCTGCGCACCCAGGCCACCGCAGCGCGCCACACCGAATCCGTCCAGCTGCCGGTCTTCGCGTCGTGGATCGACGGCGCGCTGGCGCAGGGCGCCGCGGCGCGGGGCGCCGGCAACCGCGGCTTCCTCGGCGGCGCCATCACGTTGGCCGGCATGCTGCCGATGCGCGCCGTGCCGGTGCGTGCGCTGTTCGTGTGCGGCCTCGACGACGCGTCGTTCCCTCGCCGGGACGCCGCGCCGCCCTTCGACCTGGTCTCCAGCCGGGCGCGGCCCGGCGACCGCAGCCGCCGCCTCGACGACCGCCAGCTCTTCTTGGACCTGCTGCTCGCTGCGCGCGAACGGCTCCACCTGACCTTCGTCGGGCGGTCGGCGAAGGACAACGCCGACTGCGCGCCCTCCATTGTCGTGTCCGAGCTGCTGGAGCACGTGGACCGGACGTGCGAGGCCGGCACCGCGCGTGCGTCGACACGGGTGCTCGTGCGGCATCCGCTGCAGCCTTGGAGCGCGCGCTACCGGACGGGAGACCCGGAGTTGTTCAGCTACGCGGCGCAGCCCGCGATCGGCGGGGACGACGCGCCGGAGCAGCCGTGGTGCCCGCCCGGCCAACCGGTGCTCGCGAGCGCGCCGACGCCGCAGGTGCGCCTCGACGACCTGCTCGGGTTCTGGAGCGCGCCGTGCAGGGGGTTTTTGGAGCAGGCCCTCTTGGTCCGCGTCCGCAAGGCGGACGAGGCAGACGACGACGCCGAGCCCTTCGAGCTGTCGGGGCTGACGCGGTACGCGCTCCAGGACGACGCCGTGCGGCGCGCGCAGCGCGGCGCTCCGCCGCGCGAGGAGCCGCTGCTGTGGGCGCGCGCGCGCGGCGTGCTGCCGATCGGCGCGCAGGGCGACGTCGCCTACGGCACCGCGCTCGCCGCGGCCGCGCCGATGCTGGAGGAGGCGCGCCGCTTCGCGTCGAGCGCGACCCGCCGCGTGCGCGTCGAAGTCGGGCCGACCTGCATCACGGGCGAACTCGACGGGCTCTCCGACGACGCGCGCACCGCCATGCGCGCCAGCAAGCTGAAGTCCAAGGACAGGCTGCGCGCCTGGATCGAACACCTCGTGCTGAGCTTGCAGCGCGCGCAGGCCCCGGACGCCACGCCGCCGTGGCCCGCCCGCACCCGGCTGCTCTCCATGGACGGCGAGCACGCATTCGCAGAGCTCTCACCCGAGCGCGCAGGCGCGCACCTCTCGCGCCTGCTCGAGCTCTACTTCGAAGGGCTGACCCGGCCGCTCGCGTTCTTCGAGCACAGCTCGTTCGCGGTCGGCGAGGGCCTCGTGGCCGGCAAGGAGCCCGCCTCGCTGCTGTCGACGGCCCGCACGAGGTTCGAGCTCCAGGACGAGAAGTTCGCGTCGGCGGCCGACCTCGAAGACCCCGCGGTCGCGCTGTGCATGCGGGGCCGGGACCCCGTCGCCGAGGGCGTCGACGGCGAGCTGATTCAGCTCGCAGCCGAGGTCTGGACGCCCGCGCTCGAGCACCTGCAGGAGATCCACGGGTGAGCGCCGACGTCACGCCGTTCTCCCTCGATGACGCCCCGCTCGACTCCGGGACCGTGCTGCTCGAGGCCAGCGCGGGCACCGGCAAGACCTACACGATCACGGGCGTGCTGGTCCGCATGCTGCTCGAAGGCGTCATCGAGCACGTCGAGCAGGCGCTGGTCGTGACCTTCACCGTCGCCGCCGCCGACGAGCTGAAGAACCGCCTGCGCGCGGGCGTGCGCAGGGCGCTGGACGTCTGCCTCGGCGGCGCCGACGACGACCCGTTCTTCGCGGGCCTGGCGCGCCACGGCGAAGACGGCGCCGCGAGGCTGCGCCGCGCGCTCGACGAGTTCGACCAGGCCTCGGTGATGACCATCCACGGCTTCTGCAAGCGGCTGCTCGAGGAGTCGGCGTTCGAGAGCGACCAGCCGTTCGAGCTCGACTTCACCGTCGACGAGACGCCGCTGCTCCGGACCGCTGCGGCCGACGCGCTGCGAGCCGCCCGCTGCTACGACAGCCCTCTGTTCGGCGCGGTGCTGCAGCGCGCCAAGATCACCCCCGACCGCGTGGTGCAGCTGTTCCGCGAGTGGCGCCGCAATCCGGGCACCCGGCTCCGACCCGACGCGCCGCGGGTGCAAGCCCACCTCACGGAGCTGCAGGCGGCCCTGGAGGCCGCGGCGCGCGAGTGGGACGACGAGCTCCTCGACCTCGTCGCCGGCTGGAAGTGGAGCAAGAACAAGGGGAACGGCGGCGCCACTCCTGCCGCGCTGCGCGCGGCCGTCGACGGCCTCGAACGGCACCCCGAGCTGGCGCTCGACGGCTTCGCCAACTTCGCGGCCGACAACCTCCGGGGGCGCCTGCTCAAGGCCCACAAGCCCGACGCGGACGCGCCGTTCTTCGTCGCCTGCGACGGCGTGCAGGCCGCGCTGCAAGCCACGACGGACCACCTGCGCATCGACCTCCTGCTGCGCATGGACGGGCGGCTCGCGACGCGGAAGCGCGAGCAGGCGGTGATGACGTTCGACGACATGCTCGAGCGCTCGCACGAGGCCGTGACCGCCGGCGGCCGGCGAGACGAGCTGGTCGCGGCGGTGCGCGCCCGCTACGCGGTGGCCCTCATCGACGAGTTCCAGGACACCGACGCGCGGCAGTACGAGGTGCTCTCGACGGCGTTCGCCGGACTGCCGCTGTTCCTGGTCGGCGACCCCAAGCAGTCGATCTACGCGTTCCGCGGCGCGGATCTCCGGACCTACCTGGGTGCTGCCGCCGACGCCGGCGCGACGCGCACGCTCGCGACCAACTACCGTTCGTCGCAGCAGCTGGTGCGCGCCGTCAACCACGTGTTCTCGCGGCGGGCCGCGTTCGTCGAGCCGCAGGTGGAGATGCACGCCGTGCACGCGGCGGCGAAGCCGGACGAGAAGCTCCTCGAAGATTCCGGCGGCAGCGCGGCGCTGCAGTTCCGGACGTTCGCGTTCTCCTTCGGCAAGTCGGGCACGGTCACCACGCTCAAGGCCCCCGCCACCCGCGAGCGGATCGCCGCCGACGTCGCGGCCGAGACGAAGCGGCTGTTGAGCTGCGGCGCGCGCGTCGACGGCGGCCCGCTCCTGCCGCGTCACATCGCGGTCCTGAC
>JBERSB010000015.1:0-8705 GCA_041236755.1 Luminiphilus sp.
GCTCGGGGTGGAAGCCCGCCGCGAGGATCGCGCCCTGGCGCACGAGCACCGGGTCGCCGTCGCGGCGCGCCAGCACCTCGCACGGGCCGTGCACCGCGGTCACGCGCGGCGCCCGGATGAAGGTCCCGCCGAGCTGTCGCGGCAGCTCCGCAGACTCCACCTGCAGCGCGAACGTGCCGGAGCGGCACTGGCGGCCGTAGCCGTTGCGCACGACGGTGAGCGGCAGCAGGCCGTAGCTGCGCTGGACCGGGTTCTCGACGTGCCGCGCGAGCAGGATCATGCCGGCACAGGTCGCGAGCACCGGCAGGCCGCTGTGCAGCGCCGCGCCGAGCGGTCCCCACAGCCCCTCGACCTCGAGCAGCTTCAGCATCGTGGTGCTCTCGCCGCCCGGCAGCACCAGCGCGTCGACGCCGCGAAGATGGACGGGCGCTTTCACCTGACGGGAGCGCAGGCCGACCGCGGCGAGCGCCGCCTGGTGGTCCGCGAAGTCTCCCTGCAGCGCCAGCACGCCGACCAGCGGCGGCGGGGTGTTGTCGGGCGAGGCGGCCACGGGATCAGACGCCGCGGCGCGCCATGAGGTGCTCTTCGGGCAGCGTGTCGATGTTGATGCCGACCATCGGCTCGCCCAGTCCCTTGGACACCTCGACCAGCACGCTCGGGTCGTGGTAGTGGGTCACGGCGCGCACGATCGCCTTGCCGCGCTTGACCGGATCCCCGGACTTGAAGATGCCCGAGCCGACGAACACGGCCTCGGCGCCGAGCTGCATCATCAGAGACGCGTCCGCGGGCGTCGCGACGCCGCCGGCGGAGAAGTTCGGCACGGGCAGCTTCTGGTTCTCGGCGACCCAGTGCACCAGCTCCACCGGCACGCGCAGCTCCGCGGCCTTCTTGTCCATCTGCATCGCGTCGAGCCCGCGCAGCGCGCGGATGCCGCTCATGAGCGTGCGCATGTGGCGCACCGCCTCGACGACGTTGCCGGTGCCGGCCTCGCCCTTGGTGCGGATCATCGCCGCGCCCTCGTGGATGCGCCGCAGCGCCTCGCCGAGGTCCCTGCAGCCGCAAACGAACGGCGTCTTGAACGGGCGCTTGTCGACGTGGAACTCCTCGTCGGCGGGCGTCAGCACCTCGCTCTCGTCGATGCAGTCGACCTCCCTCGACTCGAGCATCTGCGCCTCGGCGAAGTGGCCGATGCGGACCTTGGCCATCACCGGGATGCTGACCGCCTTCTGGATGCCGGCGATCATGTCGGGATCGCTGGCGCGCGCGACGCCGCCGTCCTTGCGGATGTCGGCGGGGACGCGCTCGAGCGCCATCACGGCGCAGGCGCCCGCCTCTTCGGCGATCTGCGCCTGCTCGGGGTTGACGACGTCCATGATGACGCCGCCCTTCAGCTGCTCACAGAAGCCGATCTTGCTGACCAGCTCTTCCTGGGTGAAGCCAGGGACTTGGGGAATCGGATGCGTATCGGTCATGACTCGGAGGGGGGGGGATTGTTTACAGGAAGGGCTGCGCCGTCGCCTGCAGCTGCAGCAGTTCGCGCGCGCACTCGCCGAGCACGCGCACGCCTTCGTGGATCTGTGGGACGGACGCGCGGGTCAGCGACAGGCGCACGCCGCGCGAAGGCGCGCCGTCGAGGTCGAAGGCCCTGCCCGGCACGACCCGGACGCCGCGCTCGACCGCGAGCTCGGCGAGCTGCTCGCCTTGTCCCGGATCGGGCAGCTCGAGCCACGCGACGAAGCCGCCGTCGGGGTCCGTCACGGAGCAGCCTTCTGGCAGGTGGGCCGCGCTCGCCTCCTGCAGCGCGCGGTGCCGCTCCAGCAGACCCACGCGAAGCTGTTCGAGGTGGCGGTCGAAGCTGCCCTGCCGCATGAACTCCACCAGCGCAGCCTGCAGCAGCGGGCTCGTCTCGAGGTCCATGAAGCGCTTCACCGCGGCCATCGGCTCGAGCAGCTGCGGCACGCCCGCGATCCAGCCGATGCGCAGCGCCGGGAACAGGTCCTTCGAGACGGTCGAGACCGTCAGCGTGCGGCCGCGCGGGTCCATCGACCGCAGCGTCGGCAGCGCCTCGCCGCGGAAGCGCAGCGAGTGCTGGTACTCGTCTTCGACGAGCACCACGTCGGTCTCCCGAACGGAGTCGATCAACTCCTCGCGCTGGGCGAGGTCGAGCGACCGTCCGGTCGGGTTCTGGAACGAAGGCATCAGGTAGCACATCCGCACCGACGGGCGGCTCATCGCGCGGCGCAGCTGGGCGACGTCGAGCCCGTCGGGCCCGAACGGCACCTGCACGACCTGCAGGCCGTGGGCGCGCATCAAGCCGTGCATGTGGTGGTAGGAAGGTTGTGCTACGAGCACCGTGTCGCCGTGGCTGCAAACGGTCCGCAGCACGAGGTCGAGCGCTTGCTGCGCTCCGGCGGTCACCAGCACCTCGTCGCCGGACAGCCCGGGGTCGCACTGCTTCGAGCGACCGGCGAGCAGGTCGCGCAGGTCCTGCAGCCCGAAGATCGAGTGGCCGTAGCCGAGCAGATCGCGGCCGTTCTCGGCGAGCACCTTGTCCATCGCCCCACGCCACTCGGCGATCGGGAACTGCGCGTCGTCCGGCTGCAGCTCGGCGAAGTTCGCGACCAGCTCCTGGCCGACCGGGAGCGTCGGCGCGCCGGCCATGCTGCGCGCGCGCCGCAGCGCCGCCTCGGCGTAGGGGCTCAGCAGCCGACCGCCGCCCTGCGCGCTGTCCTCGCTCGCGCTCGGCGAGCGCAGCACGACGGTGCCGCGTCCGACCGTGCCCTCGACGAGCCCGCGGTTCGCGAGGCGCCGGTAGGCGTCCTGGACGGTGGCGCGGGTCACCTGGCAGCCGGTCGCCACCTCGCGGATGGGCGGAAGCCGGTCACCGACCATGACCTGGCCGTCGTCGATCGCGCGCTCGTAGAAGCGGGCGATCTGCTCTGACATCGCCGTCGCGCTGCCGGGATCGATCTGCGGTAGGAGAGTTGGCACGCGGACTTGTAGGAGACAAGCTCCACCAATCAATCCTGACAATCTGGCCAAAATGTTGGCCCAGATGCAAGGCGTGAGGTCCCAGCGGACCCGCTTTAGGGCGGCTACAGGATTGTCTCACCCCCAAAGCCACGCTGCCAAGGGGCTTGTGGCGCATCCAGCGTCGCGGTTCTCACTCCGGACCCGGCCGACTGTCCGATATCCGACCACGGAAGGAAGGAATCGTACATGGGTTCAACATCATCTAGGGGCGCGATCGCGGCCGTTGCCGGGCTGGCGTGCATCACGGCGTCCTGCGGAACCGGGGCGGACACCGATCCCAGGGCTCTGGCAGCAGAGTTCCCGCCGCCCTACATCCTGCCCTACGACGAGATCGAGCCGGCGCCCGGCCACATCTACGACGTCGCCGAACCCGTCGGGTTCGCAGCACCGATGGCCGAGTCCGCGCCGCTGCGCGTGGCCGCGCCCGACCCGGAGCTCGTCGTCGTCGCCGTAGGCCGCGGCGCCCGAGAGTCGTTCAGCAGCGCGGTCGCATACGAGTTCGAGGAGCTGGTCGGCGACGCGAGCTGCAAGCCGATCCAGTGCACCGACCGCGAGGCGGTCGAGCTCTTGACGGTCGGTCACGCGGACTTCGGCGTGATCAGCGGCGCGCTGTCGCAGCGCGATATCCAGTCCGGCATCCGCCAGACGCCGCTCGGCGTCGAGCTCTTCGCGCTCGCCGTGCCCCAAGGCAACCCCGTCCGGTCGCTCGACCCGCGCGAGGTGCGCAGCATCTTCACTGGCGGCGTCGCCAACTGGCGCGAGCTCGGCCACGAAGCCGGCGCCGTCGTCGCGATCGTGCCGAGCGAGCAGCGGCTGCTCGACCGGGCGTCGCGCTCGATGATCCCCGGCGACCGGTTCGCGTCGACCTGCGTCCGCGCCGACGACGAAGACGACGTCACGCGGCTGCTGCAGCAGCACCCGGGCGCGATCGCGCTGGTGCGGCTGACGGACACCCCACGGAGCTTCGGGCAGAAGCTGCTCGAGATCGACTGGACGGCGCCGTCGGCCGACGCGTTCTCCTACGGGACCTACCCGTTCGGGGCGCCCGTCCAGCTCATCACTGCCGGCACGCCGACGCCGCGCGCGCTCGACTTCCTGTCGTATGCGCGCTCCGACAGGGGTCGCGCACGCCTGGGCGACCACCTCTCGCTGCCCCGCTGAGGGGCGGCGCGGCCGCTCAGAAGCGGATCCCGGCGGTGACGAAGAAGCCCTGGACGTCGACGTCGGCGTCGAACTCTCTCGTGGTAGCCACGCCGTCGACGTCGAGCACGATGTGCCGGTAGCCCGCGCGCATGTCGACGTCCTCGTTGAGCCGAAACTGGCTGTACGCCTCGAAGTCCAGATAGCGTCCGTCGCCGTCGCCGAGGTCTGCTGCGAGCACGGCGCACGACGCGCCGAGCGTCAAGCCGTCGAAGTAGAGCTCGCCCTCGAAGAAGGGCGCGGGCACGAGGGCCTCGGTCGTGACGCTCTCACGCCCGGTCGCGCTGCGCGCCGAGACGTCCAGCGAGTAGAAGCCGAGTTGTCCGCCGACACCCACGCGGTAGCCCTCGTCCTCTAGCAGCGCGTAGCTGTAGTTGGTCGCGATGCCGAACACGTCCATCTTGGTGCTGACCGGCGTTCCCGCGCCGATGTTGCCGTAGTTGTTGGCCAGCGTCCCTTGGCCGTCGGAGTCCGAGAAGAACGCGTTGGCGCGGAAGCGGTGCTGTTCGAAGTCGCTCCGACCCTGGATGTACGGCGCGATCTCGGTGCCGCCGACCCCGAGGTCGTCCGCCATGTTGTTCGTCGCGGGCAGGTTGCCGGCCGAGTCGGCGAGCGAGATGTCGCCCCGGGTGCGGAGGAAGCTCGGTCCAGCCTGGACCTGATAGGTCTGCCCCGCGCAGCCGATCAGGCCGAGCAGCAGCAGCAGAGCGAGGGAACGGTAGGCACGCATCCTGGGATCATGACCCGCACAGCACCCGTAGGCCAGCGCCCCGATCAGAACCGGATGCCACCGCCCAGGACCCACCCCTGGATCTGCAGGTCCGTCGCGAAGTCGTCGCCGCCCGACTGCCCCGAGGCGTCGACGCCGATGTAGCGGTAGCCGACGAAGGCGTGCGCCATAGGGAGCGGGTGCCACTCGATCATCCCCTCGAAGTCGAGGAACGTGCCGTTGCGGTCGCCGAGGCCCGAGGCGTCCAAGTAGCCCAGCTCGCCGACCACCGTGACCGGACCGAGGCCGCCCTCGGCGCGTAGGAACGGCATCGGCGCAAACGCGACGTCGTCGATCTCCTCGCGCCCGCCGAGCACCAGCTCGCGCGCCGTGAAGTCGAGGGCGAACACGTCGCACATGACGCCGGGCGCGATCTTCACCACGCCGAGGTCGATGTCGTAGGCCGCGCTGACCTTGGCGACGCCGAGGTCGAGCCGACTCTCGACCGGCACGCCCGAGGACAGGCTGCCGAAGGCGTCCTGCAGCTGGCCCTCGCCGTCTTCACGCAGCCAGAACATCGAGCCGGTGACCACGGGGCCGCCGAGGTCCACCTGCGCTCTGTAGTAGGGCGAGCCCTGGCTGTCACCGAGGCCGAAGGCCGAGTCGATGCCCTGGTCGATCGCAGCGGCGCCGCCGCTCTCGAGCGCGAGGTCTCCGCCGACGTTCATGCTCGCGTAGCCCACCTGGGCGGAGAACCCGACCGGGACGCAGCCCGAGAACGCGCACGCGAGGAGCGGGAGGAGGAACAGGAGCTTCCAGCGCGGGTGCGACATGGCTGGGGATTGGGGTGGGAGCGGTTGCGCCAGTCGGTGACTTGTAGAGGCGTCGGGCGCGATCGTTGCATCGGCGCGCAGAGACGCCGACACTTCCGTGCCATCGGATCCAGCGCCTCGCGAGCTTCAGGAGATCAGCATGAACCGCCGCCTAACCACCCTGCTCATTGCCGTCAGCATCTCGACCTACGGCTGCATCGTGCCCGAAGACGCGAGCCCAAGCGTGTCGCTCGGCGGTGACCTCGCCACCAAGTTCGTGTTCCGCGGCATGACGCAGTCCGAGAACGGCGTCTTCCAGCCGCGCACCGCGATCAAGATCCCGACCGTCAGCGAAGACACCATCGAAATCGTCGCCAGGGGCAACATGGACCTGAGCGACGACAACGGCGACGCGTGGTTCCCGCGCGGCCACGCCGGCAAGTTCTCGCAGATCGACTTCGTGGGCAGCTGGACGCGGCGCTTCGACGACGTCCCGCTGTTCGGCGAGCTCGCGCTGGGATCCCCGACGGTCACCGCGGGCCTGTTCAACTACAACCTGCCCAACGGCTTGGAGTTCGCCACCGACGGCCAGGGCGGACCGGGCGAGGAGCGCGGCGCGACCAGCGAGGTGTTCGTGCGCGTCAGCGCCCAGGTGCTCGGCGCGACCCCCTACTTCTCCTGGCACTACGACTTCGACGAGGTGCGCGGCGCCTACTACCGCGCCGGCGTCACCGAGACGTTCGAGATCAACGACGACTGGGGCGTGCTGCTCGACGGCTCGCTGGGCTACGCCAGCTCGGCCCAGGCCGACTGGCTGTACGACCTGTCGGAGAGCGGCCTCGCCGACCTCCGAGGCAAGGCGGAGCTGTTCTGGTTCTACGACGACCGCACGCGGATCGCCGGCGCGGTGCACGGCTCCACCATGATGAACAGCACGCTCGACCGGTGGTTCGTCGACGTCGGCATCCCCGACGACGACCCCATCTGGTTCTCGCTCGGCGTGACCTGGGCCTTCTAGCGGCGCTCCAACTGGAATACGCAGCGGCCCTGTTGGGTCACGAGCGTGATCCTGCCGCCGTCGGAGAGTTCCGCCTGCTGCTTCTCGGTGAGTCCGATACGCAGCGGATCGCTCTCGACGATGCTCGGCGGGGGCGGGCGCTCTCCTGCCCTGGCTGGCGGCTGCACGAGCTGGCCGATGCGGAAGACCAGGGCCTCACGCTCACGGCGCACGGAGAGCCACGCGCGGTTGCTGTCGATGCTGCCCTCGGCCTCGATCCAACTCTTGGCGACCGGCTGGACGCGCGCAGCCCACGCGTCCTGGCCAGGCACGCGATCGACCACCTCGGCGTCCCAGCGGCCTTCGTTCTCGTCCCTACGCGCCCGGACCGCGTGGCCCGCCTCGCCGAACGTGAACGCGACCAGGGCCTCGCCGCTGCCGCTCTCGTCCTCGGTCGGCTCGAGCGCGCCGCTCCACTCCCAGAAGACCTCGTCGCCGAGCGGCGCCGAGAGCGTGGCCGGCCCGCTCTTGGCGCGACCGGAGACGCCGGCGTTGGCGCGCGTCGGGTCCATGAGCTGCGTCCAGCTTCCCTGGGCGACCCACTCCCGCTTGCCCATGTAGCCGACCAGCGGCAGCTCGGCCTCGCATTCGCCCACGACAATGCTGTGGGCGAGCCGGACCGACTCGGCGAGCCGGCCGTCGGTCACCGACGCCGTGATCGTGAACGCGACCCCCGGCAAGCCGTCGTTGATCACGAACTCGGCCTTGGAGCCGTCCTGCTGGGACAGCGCGATCGCGTCCCGGGGCCAGTCCCATTCGTACTTGAGGACGTCGCCGTCCTCGTCCGCGGCCTGCACGGAGATGACGAACTTCTCGGCCAAGGACGCGCTCGAGGGCGCGCTCTCGATCCGGGCGACCGGCGCGCGGTTGGGCTGCGGCGGCGGGGCCTCGCCTCCTCCCGAAGAGCCGCCGTTTCCCGGAACGCGGTCCGGATCCGAGCCGCCGGTCGCGAAGACGACGCCGACGACGGCAGCGACCAACGCGAGCACCGCGATCGCCGCGACCTTGCCGCCCTTGCCCTTCGGCGCCGCAGCGCCCTGCGCGACCGCCGTCGGGGGCTCCGACCCGGCAGCCCAGATCGGCGACGAGGCAGCAGAGGGCTGCGTGGCCGCGCCCCCGAACGAGCCCGGCCGCGAAGGCACGGTCTGCCCGAGGTCGGCGTCGACTCCTCCACTGCGCCGCGTCGTGAGCAACTCGATGAGCGCGGCGAGCTCGCGGTCGAGCTCCTTGTAGGTCGAAGGCCGGTCGTCGCGCGAGGGCGCCAGCAGACGCTGCGTGTAGGCGCCGACCTCGGGCGGGATCGACGGGTTGTCGTCGCAAGGGTTCGGCGGGTTGGGGTCGCGCTTGCGCAGCACGATGTCGGTGAGCTTGGTGCCCGTGAACGCCGGCTTGCCCGCGAGCATCTCGTAGAGGCAGCAGCCGAGCCCGTAGATGTCCGAACGGAAGTCGACGGAGTCGGGGTCGTCGAACTGCTCCGGCGACATCGTCAACGGCGTGCCCATCACCGACCCGGGCGACGTCAGCCCCCTGCCCACCTGCTCGGTCGCCATGCGCGCGAGGCCGAGGTCCACGAGCTTGGGCGTGAACGGGAACATCACGTCCAGCGCCGTCGACGTCACGGTCTCGAGCAGGATGTTCTCGGGCTTGACGTCGCGGTGGATGATGTCCGACAGGTAGGCGTGCGCGAGCGCGGCGCCCGTCGCCCGGATCAGTCGCAGCGAGGCCATCGGACTGGCCGCGCCGTTCTCGGCGACCCAGGCCTTGAGGCTCGGGCCGTCGATGAACTCCATGACAAGGTACGACTGGCCGTCCGGCGTCGTGTCCGCCATGTGGCAGCTGACGATGTTGGGGTGGCTGATCCCGGCGAGGATCTTCGCCTCGCGCTGGAAGCGCT
>JBERSB010000016.1:0-14666 GCA_041236755.1 Luminiphilus sp.
TGACCGCCCGCGCCGCAGCAGTCGCCGCGACGAGGAAGGCGACCGCCCGCGCAGCAGCCGCCGCGACGAGGAAGGCGACCGCCCGCGCCGCAGCAGCCGCCGTGATGAGGAGGACGACCGTCCGCGCCGCAGCAGCCGCCGCGACGAGGCGGACGACCGCCCGCGTCGCAGCAGCCGCCGTGACGAGGAGGACGACCGTCCGCGCCGCAGCAGCCGCCGTGACGAAGAGGACGATCGCCCGCGCCGCCGGGGGGGGCGGGAGTCCTCGATGCCGATGGCCGAGTTCGACGACGCCGAGCGGGGCGCCGCGCCGCGGGCCAAGGAGGCGGAGCTGGAGACCATCGACAGCGTGATCGGCGACGACGGCGACAGCCGCGACAGCCGCGACCGCCCGCGCCGCCGGCGCTCGCGTCGGCGCGACTGAGGCCGCGCCCGCCTGCCGGGGGATGCGGTAGAACGCATCCCCGCAGACGCCGGACTTGGCGAGCTTCATTGCTCGCCGAGCGCCGCGTCCCGTAGCATGCCGCCACCTTGAAGGCTGACCTGCTGCGGACGTTGTTATTGGCCACCCTGTGCGGCGCGACCGTCGCTCAGTCCGGCGCCGCTGGGCTCGGGCCGGAGTTGGTCGCCGCGCGCTTCACGCCCATCCTCGACGGCGATCTCGCCGAGTGGCAGGCGGTCGAGCCGATCCGGTTCGGCCGTGACCAGATTTTCGAGGGCGCCGACAAGTGGCGCAGCAACAAGGACCTGTCGGCCAGCTTTCTGGTCAGTTGGGACAACAACCGACTGTTTCTGGCCGGGACGGTCCGGGATGACCAGTTTGCCGGCGACGAGCTGGCCGCCCAGGGCCTCGTCGACTGCATCGAGGTCCACGTCGGCGGCGACACGCGCGACGCGGCCACGCGCACCGAGCGCAGCGTGCTGCGGCTGTTCCCGCTGCAGTCGCACCGGCCCTGGGCCTGGGGGGGCGGTGACCGTGGCGCTGCGAGCGAGGGGCCCAGGCAGCAGATCTCGCAGCTGGCCGGTCTGAGCGTCATCGGTCGGCGGGTCGACGCGACGTCCTACATGTTCGAGGCGGCGATCCCGTTCCACCACTTCCCGAGCCTGCGGCCGGGAACGTCGAGCTTCGGCTTCGACGTCGTGCTCCGTGACCACGACCTCGCCGGAGGCGGCGGCACCTCGATGGCGTGGAGCCGCACCGACCCCTACGAGGGACCGCGGAACGCCGTGCTGAAGGTCGGCGCGCCCGGGGTCCTGGCGCCGACGGTGGAGCCGAGCCCGCTGCTCTCCAGCGAGCTGCTGGTCGACCTGCCGTACCTGCTGGTGCCGGTGCTGGCGCTGGCGGCGCTCGTGCTGCTGCTGCGCGGGTGGTCGCGCATCCGGGACCGCGTGCGCTGGCTGCGCACCGCGCTCGTGGTCGTCGGCGTCGCGACCTTCCTCGTCGGCCTCTGGCTCCCGACGCTGATGACGTCGTGGCGCGCCGAGGCCCAGCGACAGGACCTCAGCGCGCGCCTCGGCAACCTGCAGGACATGCTGCCGCAGCTCGAGCAGGGTTCGCTGAAGAGCTACCGCTGCGCGAGCCGCGACCGCGCCGTGATCGACCTCGTCAACGGCCGCGGCATCACGCGCCAGCGCTACACGACCTACCGTTCGCTGGTCGACATCGCGCCCGACCAGTTCGGTCCGCCGGTCCGCTCGTTCGACGGTCTGCCGGTGAGGTGCTACTGGCTGCCGCTGCCCGAGGACCGCACGGAGAGCTTCCAGTTCGACCGCCAGCTCGAGGGCAAGAAGCTGTTCCTGGTGGTCGCGCGGCCGTTCGCGCCGTCGTTCGCGCTGACGTCGCCGCCGGTGTCGTCGGCCGTGCTGGACATCGAGCTCGACTACGGCGACCTGAAGGTCCAGCAGTCCAACTCGCTCGACCTGTTGTTCGACGACGGGTCGTCGCTCGGGAGGGACTTCTGGGAAGCGGGCATCGTGCAGGTCGAGCTCACCGGTGACCTGCGCGCGGTGACGCTCGGCTGCATCGGCAACCCGGACGTGCGCCTCGTCGGCATGTCGCTCGAGGGCTCGGAAGAGGGGTCGGTCGAGCCGCTGTCGCTCGGCAAGCCCTCGCAGGACGGCGTGCTGACGGACCTGCGCGGTCCGTATCCGCAGGACGCAGGCGTCGAGCTGGCGCCGGGTTCGGTCGCCAAGGTGACGATCCCCGAAGCGGCCGAGACGCCCGAGAAGATGTGGCTGTTCTACCGGGCGGTCTACCCCGGCCTGCCGGCGTCGGCGCCTGGGTCGCGCGTCGCCGAGGTGGTGGTGCACTTCCGCGACGGCCGCCAGAAGCAGACGCACGTGCTCGAGCACCAGGTCTCGATGTTCTACGAGCTGGCGGTGCACAACACGCGGGACGACCCGCCGCTCGGCTCGCCTGCGTCGATGGCGCTGACGTGGGTCGACGACGCGCAGGAGCGGCACGTCAACGTCGGCTACCCGGTGCTCGAGCTGCCGACCGACACGTCGGTATCGGCGATCGAGTTCAAGAACTTCGCGGACTACCGCGTCCGCTTCCGTTCGGTGGTGTTCGTCAACCAGCGCGCCGTCGCGCCGCAGGACCCGCCCGACTCGCCGCTGGTCAAGAAGGGCAACCAGCGCGTGCTGAGCGAGGCGGCGCGCGCCGACCTCGAGGGCCTCGTGGTCTCGATCTACCGCACCGGCGAGCTGAGCGCGTCGACGCTGGCCGTCGACGACCGCCCCGACGTGCAGACGCTGCCGCGGGCCGTAGGCTCCGCCGAGTCCACGGAGACGGTGTCGCTCTCGCCCGAAGGGGGACGGCGGGTGTCGCTGTTCGCGCCGCTGCGCGGCGACGGTTGGGACGGCGCGGTGCTCGCGGTCTCGTCGACTGACGCCGCGTGGGCGAATGCGCAGCAGAACTCCAGCCGGCTCGGGCTCTTGCTGTGCCTGCTGAGCGCGCCGTTCCTGTTGCTGCTGCTCAGCGAGCTGCTCGCGTCGGTGACGAACCTGCGCTTCCGGCTCATGACGGTGCTCTCGGTCGCGTCGTTGGCGCCGCTCGCGCTGCTGTCGCTGGTGCTCGTGCAGGTCCTCGAGAGCGGGCACGAGGCCGACCTCGAAGACCGCGTGCGCGCGACCGTCGGGAGCGCGATGGCGCAGCTAGAGGACCAGAAGGTCGGCGTGCAGCAGTCGGCGAGGCAGTGGCTGCGCGACCTCGCGACGGTCGCGAGCGAGACACTCGAAGGCGCGCCCGACGAGGCCACCGTCGGCGCGTTCTCCGAAGAGCTGCAGGCGCTCTTGTCCGGTCAGCTGCCGCCCGAGTGGGGCGGCGGCTTCTTGCGCCTCGAGTGGCAGCCGCCCGAGGGCGCCACCGCCGCGCCGCTCGTGCTCGTGTCGGGCGACAGCCGCATGGTGCAGGCCGAGGCCCCCGCGCGGCTCGAGCCCGGGCTGTTCATGCAGTGGGGGCAGCTGATGCTCGGCGTGCGCGCCGAGCAGCCGGTGCGTGGCGGCACGCTGTCGCTCACCGCCGGCCGACCCCTCGACGGCGGGCTGCTCGGCGCGCTCGCGCCCGGGCAGGACCTGCTGCTGACCGACGTGCGCGGCTATCCGCTGGCGGCGAGTGAAGGCCGGGCCAGCGCGCAGCGGCTGGTGCGCGACGCCTCGGATCCGCCGACGATGGCGGAGCGGGAGCGCGCGCTGGCGAGCGTTGAAGAGACGCGCCAGCCGGTCGTGATGCGCGAGTCCAGCCCTGCGGGAGATCAGGTCGTCGGCGCCGAGGTGCTGCGCGACCTGCAGGAGACGCCGCGCGCGCTGCTCGTCGCGGCCATGCCGGACGAGCGCGCGACGCTGGAGCTGGCGATCGGACGCGTCCCGGTGCGGGCGTTCTTCCTGCTGGTGGCGGGCTCGCTCGTCGTGCTGGCCGCGTTCCTCTCGGTCGTCGTCAGCGGCCGCATCAGCCGGCCGATCGAGCGCCTCGAGGAGGGCGCGCACGCGCTCTCGCGTGGCCAGTTCGACACGCGCGTGCCCGACGACGAGGGCGGCCAGGTCGGCCAGCTGACCCGCGCGTTCAACGAGATGGCCGACCAGCTGCACGGCCGGCTGCGCGCGCTCCAGGCGCTCAACCGTACGATGGGCGAGCTCGCCAGTGAGCACGACGAGGGCCGGGTGATCGAGGTCATGCGTCGCTTCTGCGCCGACTACAGCCCCGCCGACGCGGTCGTGGCGACGATGCTCGACGAGGGCGGCGAGGCGCTGGTGGTGCGCGCGGGCGGCGCGGACGTCGGCGAGCGGATCGGGCTCGACGGGTTCCCGATGGTGGCGCTGGTCGGGCCCTTCTCGGTGAGGGCGCGCCGCGGCCATCTGCCGTCACCCTGGTGCGAGGCGCTGCCGCAGTCCCGGTCGATGCTGGGGCTGCCCGTGGTCTTCGCAGGGCAGGCGCGCGGCGTCGTGCTACTCGGCTTCGACTTAGCCGAGCCCGGCGCGGTTGACCTCGGGCTGCTCGCGGCGGTCGTCGCGCAGGCCGCCAGCGCCTGTGAACGCGCGCAGCTCCAGCGGCTCGCCGTGCAGGACCCGGTGACCGGCGCGCTCGCCGTGGACTACTTCCGACGGCGGGTGGTGGACGAGGTCTCGCTCGCCGAGCAGGCCGGCCGCGCGCTCGCGATGCTGGCGTTCCGGCTGTCGCAGCGCAACCGCAGCGCGCGGCGGCTGCAGCAGTTCGCGAGCCTGCTCGGTGGCCGCGTCGGCGACGTCGGGGTCGTCGGGCACGGCGACGGCGGCCGCTTCTACGTGATCCTGCCCGGCTGCGACCGCGCGGAGGGAGAGCTGGTGCGCCAGGACATCGCAGCGGCCTGGCGGGACGAGGGCCGCCGTGAAGGCATCGAGGCGGGCGGCGTTTCGTTCCGCAGCGCGGTCGCGGTGTTCCCGCAAGAGGCGGCCTCCGCGGAGTTCTTGTTCGAGTCCGTGCGCGCGCAGCTGGAGGCGGACCCGGTGCGCGATGCCGTCGAGGCCGAGTCCGACGCGAGCCTCTTGCGCGCAGGCGTGACCGCGGTCAGCCCGGCGATGCGCCCGGTCTACGGGACGCTCCGTCGCGTCGCGCCGACCGATCTGCCGCTGCTGCTCGAAGGCGAGACCGGCGTCGGCAAGGAGGTGTTGACCAACCTCGTGCACGGCTGGAGCCGACGCGCCGCCGGCCCGCTGGTGAAGGTCCACTGCGCGTCGCTGTCCGAGTCACTGCTCGCGAGCGAGCTGTTCGGGCACGAGCGCGGCGCGTTCACGGGCGCCGACCGACGCAAGGTAGGCCGCTTCGAGCAGGCCAGCGGCGGCACGCTGTTCTTGGACGAGGTCGGCGAGATCCCGCTCGACGTGCAGGTCTCGCTGCTGCGCGCCCTGCAGGAGGGCGAGATCGACCGCGTGGGCGGCGCTGCTCCGGTCAAGGTCGACGTGCGCGTGATCGCGGCGACCAACCGGGACATGTCGCAGATGGTGGCCGAGGGCAGGTTCCGCGAAGACCTCTACTACCGGCTGCAGGGCATGGTCGTCGTCGTGCCGCCGCTCCGGAGCCGTCGCGAGGAGGTGCCGGCGCTCGTCGCGCTCTTCCGCGACGAGATCGTCGCCAGCGGCCACGCGCCTTCGCGACAGCTCTCGACGGGGGCGCTCGACGAGCTCTACCGCCAGGAGTGGCCGGGCAATATCCGGCAGCTGCGCACGACGGTGTTCCGCGCCATGGTCCTGGCGCAGGGGACGGTCGTGCGTGACCGGGACGTCGTAGCGGCGCTGAAGGGCGGCGCTGCGGCAGGCGGATCGGGGTTCGACCTGCCGGCGTTGCCCGACACGGCGATCGCCGTACCCGAGGAGGTCCGCCGGACCCGCAGCCCGGAGCGGGCAGCGGACCGGCTGGAACCTGGCGCCGCCGCGCCGGCGCCTGATGCGGAGCGCTTGGTCGAGATCCCTCGCCCGCCTGCTGCGTCGGCGGCGCCTGCTGTGGAGGGCGGTCCGCCAGCGGATCCGGCCGCGGATCTGACCGGCCGGATACGGGATCTGCTCTCGCTGGTGCGCGAGCGCGGCCGCGTCACTACGCAGGAGCACATGGCCAGTTCCGGCACGTCGCACCGAACGGCGCTGCGCGACCTGCAGACACTTGCAGAAAAGGGGCTTATAGAGAGAGTGGGCTCTCGCCGCGGGGCCTACTATCGGCCAATTGAGGCATCTAGAGATTTGGGCATCCGCTGACGCCAACACTTGGCCATATGTGCCAACAAGTTATTCAGGTGTGGCCGATACTTTTTTTGCAGCTGGTTAAAGTTTGGCGAATAAAGGTTTATGTCATTCGACCATGGCATGGCGCTTTCGCGGCCCGGGGATTGCTTCCAACCGGCATCGCGATTGGCCGATTCTACGATAACCGGGTCAGCGGCCGCCAACGCACACTGTCATGCGCACCTACTGGATCTGCAGCTTTGTTCTGTCCTTGCTCTTCGCCACCTCTGCCATGGGGCAGGTGTCGCTGAAGAAGAAGGCCGTCGTCTACGTAGGGAGCGCGGCCAACACCTCGGCCCCGGCCACGGTCCTCGAGACCGAGGTCCGCGGGGCGACCCCCGAATGGAAGAAGATCAAGGCCGAGGGCATCGACACGACGTCCGCCCGCGGCAAGCAGCTGATCAACAAGATGAACCAGCGGATCCGCAAGGCGGTGCAGGCCGTAGCCGACAGCGAGGGCCGCGACATGGTGACGCGCGCGAAGGACATGAAGGACGACCGCGGCAAGCCGGTCGCCGACCTCACCGACCTCGTGGTCACGGAGCTCGAGCGGTAGGACGGGCCGCACGTTTGCAGGCGCATCGAGACCCTGGCGCTCGCGCGCCGGCCGCCCCTGCTCCACAATCAGCGGCTGTGCACCGCGCCGCTTCTGCCCGAGCCTCGATCCGGACCGCTGTGGTCCTCGGCGTCTCGCTCGCGCTGTTCTCGTGCGTGAGCGTCGGCCCGCCCGAGCGGATCGGCGAGACTCGCGTGGAGGCTTCCGTCGTCGGCGGCGCCCGTAGCGCGGGGCCTGTGGCGTGGCGGCTCGGCAGCGAGACCGTGGCCGACGGGCCAGGCGGCGCCTCTGCGTCGGCTGCCGCTGGAGCGCGCCGCGGCGACGCGCCGTCGCGGCAGGACCCCAAGGGCGAGGGCTCGCAGGGCCAGGACCCGGAGACGCCCGAGCAGCGCGACGCGCGGCTGCGGCTGGAGTTCGGCAGCAATGTCCTGATCAGCGCCGACGGCGCGGTCACCAAGCAGTTCTTCCTCGCCGGCGACCTCGCGCAGACCTTCTTGAAGCTGGTCGCGGAGATCTCACCGGAGAAACCGCCGGTCGCCGGTCAGCAGCAGCCTGTGCCCAAGCCGGGCCTGCAGATCGGCGGTCCCGAGGCCAAGAGCATCCTGGGGCGCATGCTCCGCGAGCACGTCGTCGAGGTGACCTTCGTCCCCGACTTCGAGGTCCTGAGCGGGGCCAAGCTCGTCGAGCAGCCCAACAAGCCGGGCACTGCGGTGACGGGCGAGCCGCCGGTGCTGAAGTACAAGGACGCGCCGACCGTCTCGCTGGCGCTCATCACCGCGCAGCCCGCGGGGCTCGCGGCCTTCGAGGCCGCGCTCGACCTGTTCTACAGCAGCATCCCGCAGGTCGAGATCACCGTGCAGGTGATCGAGTACAACACGGGCGACGCGCTCTCGTTCGGCGTCGCGCAGCTCGACGAGAACACGCCGATCTTCAACAATCTCACGAGCAGCCAGCTGGTGCGTTCGTACTCGTCGGCGTTCCCTGCGAGCCAGCCGATCGTCGGCACGACGCCGGTCGCGGACATCGGCCGCTTCGCGCTCGGCGGCATCCACGACGCGTGGGAGCTCAACGCGCTGGTCGAGGCGCTCGAGGCGAACAACCTCGCCGACATCACCAGCTCGCCGAAGCTCGTCGTGCGCAACGGCGGCATCGCGGCGATCTCGACGCTGACGCAGGTGCCGTTCCCCAAGGCGAAGTTCTCGCAGCTCGGCGCCGAGGTCGCGACCGACATCAGCTTCCAGCCCGTCGGCGTGCGGATGAACATCATCCCTGTGATCGCGGGGACCGACTCGGTGATCCTCGAGGTCTTCGCGGACGTGTCGGCGATCACGAGCTTCGCCGACACCGAGCCGATCGTCACGCCGGTCACGAGCACGCGCACGGCTGTCACGACCGTCTACCTCAAGGACGGCCACACGCTCGTCATCGGCGGGCTCAAGTCGAAGACCCTGTTCGAGAACGAGACCAAGGTGCCGATCCTGGGTGACATCCCGGTGCTCGGCTTCCTGTTCCGCTCCTCGGCGACCGTGCGGAACGAGACGACGGTCGAGTTCCACATCACCCCTCGGATCGTCGAGGACCGCGGCGCCCCGACGATCGGCGCCCCGTTCTAGCCGTGCCGGCGGTCGGTCCAGCGCTTCGCGAGGGCTGCTGCGGGAGGCTCGCCCGGGAAGGAACCGCTACGATCTCCGTCGGAGCTTCGTCGATGCCAACGGATCAGCCAAATCAGCGCCGCCGACGCCTGGACTCGGCGCAGGACCCGCAAGCGGGAGTCGCCCTCGTCATGGCGATGATCTTCTCGATCCTGCTCTACATCCTGGTCGCGGAGCTGGTGGTCTCGAGCAGGATGGTCCGGGCGACCGGCGAGAACGACGCGCTGCTCGCGCGCATGAACGCGCAGATGCTCTACGAGCTCGGAGAGGCAGAGGACAAGCTGCTCTCGGACATGGCGAGCGCGGCGGCCGAGGGCGAGGGCTCGGGCGGGCTCGGCGGTGCCCTGGGCGGCGCGGTCCCCGGCGGCGCGGGCGGCGGTCCAGGTGAGGGGGCGGGCCTCGGCGAGGGAGAAGCCGAGGAGGACCCGACGGCCAAGTGCGACTCGAGCCGCGACGCGTGGTTCGAGCCCGTAGGCCACCCGGACAATGACCTCACCACCTACGTGTGGATCGAGGACGAGAACCGCAAGTTCAACCTGCTGACGATCTGGAGCCCCGACGAGGAGTACGCGCAGGAGTCGCGCGAGGGGCTCATCCGGCTGATCGACACGCTCCGCCAGGACACCGAGTGGGACGTCTCCTCCAGCGACGCGTCGCTGATCGTACAGGAGATCCTCGACTGGGGGCGCCGACCGAGCACCGAGTCGATGCCGGTTCCGCCGCTCAAGAGCCGCGACCAGGAGGACCTGGACTTCGCGGTGCCGCTGCACCTCGACGAGCTGATGATGCTGCCGTCGGTGACGCCCGAGCTGTTCTTCGACAAGGCCATCGACCAGAAGGTGCACCTCGGGCTCGAGTCCGTGCTGACGATCTGGACCGCGCTGCGCCCGGACCCGGGCGACCCCGAGAAGCTGGCGCGGCAGCGGGCCATCGCCGAGGCGCGCGGGCAGCGGCCGCCCGAGGGTGCGGAGCCGAGCGCGCCGACCGAGGGGGACCCTGGTCAGGCCGAGCCCGAAGGCGAGGGGCCGCCGCAGCCCGAGGGGGTCGGCGTCAAGGTCACCGTCAACACCGCGACGCGCCCGGTGCTGCGCGGCCTGTTCGCCGAGGACGTCGTGCCCGACCGCGTGATCGACGGGATCATCCGCTACCGCAACGAGATCGACGAGGAGGCGACCGAGGAGGCTGCGGACGAGCAGGCGATGGAGACCAGCGAGTTCGGCGACATGATGCTCGGCGGCCAGCCGCTGCGCCGGTTCTTCGAGACGCTCGACGACCTGGACGAGGTCGAGGAGTTCGCGCAGCTTCCCGACGAGGAGGTGAAGGCGAACATCCGGCGCAAGCTCACGGTCGACTCGGACGTCTTCTCGATCCACCTAGCGTCGCTGTTCAAGCGCAGCGACGACGAGCGCAAGCGCATCTACCTGCTGCGCCGGGCGCGGGCGATCGTGCTGCGCTACGACGACGGCGAGGACGGCCAGATCATCCCGCTGGTCCCTTACGAGGAGCGGGTCGGCCTGCGCGTGCAGCCCGTCGACATGCAGGACGAGGTGGCCAACGACTTCGTCGCGAGCTACCTGGACATGGACCAGTTCTCGCAGGAGGAGCGCGCGTGGAACCCGTTCCTCATCGACTTCTACCTGCCTCCTGACATCCGGCAGGACTTCTTCAGCAACCGCTGAGGACCGGGATGCCGCGTCCCGCCGACCCGACGCTGCGCGAGCGACTGATCGCTGCTGCGACCGCCGAGTTCGCGTCGTGTGGCTACGCGGGCGCAACGCTCGACGCCATCGCGTCGCGCGCGGAGGTCACCAAGGGCGGCGTCTACTTCCACTTCGCGGGCAAAGAAGAGCTGTTCTTCGCGGTGCTCGACCACTGGCGCGACCACCGTCGGCGGGAGCTGCAGGTGCAGGGCGGCGCGCCCGGCGGGGCGGCGGGCGCGCTGCGCGCGTTCCTGCGCGGCTACCTCGCGTTCCACCTGCGTGAGCCCGCAGCGACGCACCTGATGCGCGTGCTCTCGACGGAGCTGCGCGGGCGGTTCACGGCGCGGCTGCGCGAAGACGACCGGCAGGAGCAGCGGTGGTTCCGCGCGCAGGTGCGTGAGCTGCTCGAACTGGGCGCGCGCGACGGCACGCTGGCGGCCGGCGACCCGGCGTCGACGGCCTTCGTGCTCTGCGGCGCGGTCATCGGGATCCTGTCGCAGTGGCACAGCGCGCCTTCGGACGTGGAGATGCACTGCGAAGAGGCGGCGTTGGCGCAGCAGCTGGTCGCGCGCTTCGCCGTCGGCGAGGACGGGCCGCGGCGCGACGGCGGGGCGCTGGCCGACGGCGAGTTCGACTTCGGCCCCGCGTCCGAGCGTTAGAAGCGCACGCCCGCCGACAGCAGCACGCCTTCGTAGCCCGCGTCGAAGCCGTAGATGAACTGTCCCGCCTCGACGTCGCTGGCGTCCATCGACTGGTAGCGGCCGACGAACGCGAGGCCGACCTCTGCGGGTCCGATCGTGACGCGCGTGCCGAGCTCGACGTCGAAGAACCCCGAGGCCGCGCGGTAGCCCCGCGGGTCGCCGTCGATGTCGATCGCGGTGCCGGCCACGCCGAGGCCGAACTGGCCGTAGACCGACCAGCGGGAGACCTCCGAGCGCAGCAGCTCCAGCTCCGGCTCCGCCTCGAAGAACGGGCCGAACGAGCCGTAGTCGGTGTCGGCGGAGAGGCCCGCCTCGTCGACGAGCGCGAGGCCGCTGAAGTGCAGGCCCGCGCGCAGCGGCATCTCGAAGCGGTGCTGCTGGACCCGGTAGGTGAAGTGGACGCGGAGTGTGTCGTTGGTCGCGCGCAGACCCGGATCGGGCGGCACACCCGGTGCTCGGAACAGGCCCGCGCCCGACTCGGTCCGGAAGCGCTCGTAGCGGAGGCCGCCGCCGAAGCCGCGGGCCGAGGTCGCCTCGAACTCCGCCTGGAACAGGCTCGCGTCGGCGTCGTCGTCGAAGCCGGCGAGGTCCGAGTCGAACCCGTAGCTGCCGCCGGAGAAGCCGAGTCCCCCGCGGAACGACGCGGACTGGGCGCTGAGAGCGGTCGCGAGGACCGACAGGACGATCGGGAGCGGGCGCATGCCGCGTCATGCTAGCGCATGGATCGCGGCTGGTCGGGGCGGGGCCGGGGCAGGCGTGTGCACGCCGCCGGGCCTGCAGGGCCGATCAGGCCTGCAGGTAGTTGCCGAGGATCGGCAGCATGTCGGCCAGCGCGTTGCGCGAATCGACGACCAGCTGGGCGTGGGTGGCGATGAGCTCGTAGTCGACAGCCTTGTGGTCGGTCACGATCAGCACGCAGTCCGATGCCTTGACCGCCGCCTCGTCGAGCGGCACGGACTCCATGCTGAATTCGGGGTAGTGGCGCATGCCCGCGAACTTCGGGACGTGCGGGTCGTGGTAGCTCACGTCTGCGCCGTGCTCGACCAGCAGCTTGATGACCTCGGCGGCCGGCGTCTCGCGCACGTCGTCGACGTCCGGCTTGTAGGCGAGACCGATGACCATCACCTTGCTGCCGCGCATCGGCTTGCCGAGCTGGTTCAGCCCCTCCATCGTGCGGCGCACGACGTACATCGGCATGGAGTTGTTGACCTCGCCGGCGAGCTCGATGAAGCGCGTGTGGTGGCCGAACTCCCGCGCCTTCCAGGTCAGGTAGTAGGGGTCGATCGGAATGCAGTGTCCGCCGAGGCCGGGGCCGGGGTAGAACGCCTGGAACCCGAACGGCTTGGTCTTCGCGGCGCTCACGACCTTCCAGATGTCGATGCCCATGTCGGAGAGCACCGGCTTGAGCTCGTTGACCAGCGCGATGTTCACGCAGCGGTAGATGTTCTCGAGCAGCTTCGCCGCCTCGGCGATCTCGGCGCTGTCGACCGGCACGACCTCGGCGATCGCGGCGCGGTAGCAGATCGCGGCGAGCTCGCCGCTGACGGCGTCGACGCCGCCGACGAGCTTCGGGATCGTCTGCGTCGAGTGGTCCTGGCGGCCCGGGTCCTCGCGCTCGGGGCTGTAGGCCACGAAGAAGTCGACGCCGGCCTCGAGCCCGTTCTTCTCCAGGATCGGCAGCATCTCGCCGCGGGTGGTGCCCGGGTAGGTAGTCGACTCGAGCGTGATCAGCTGGCCCTTGCGCAGCACGCGGGCGACCATCTCGGTCGAGCGCTCGATGTAGCTCATGTCCGGCTCGCCGTGGTCGCCGAGCGGCGTCGGCACGCAGAGGATGATCACGTCTGCGTCGGCGAGGCGCTGCTCGTCGGTGGTGGCGACGAACTTGTCCGACTTCGCGAGGTCGGCGACGAAGTCCTCGCCGAGGTGCTTGAGGTAGGACTCCCCCTTGCTCAGCATCCGGACCTTCTCGTCGTCGACGTCGAAGCCGATGACCGGGTAGCCCGCCTTGAAGAACGCACGCAGCAGCGGCAGGCCGACGTAGCCGAGCCCGACGACGCCGATCGTGGCTTCTTGGGTCAGCAGCTTTTTCTCGAGGGCTTCCGCGGGAGATTGCGTGGTCATGCTCATGTCGATTCCTACTTCATTGTCGGCGGTTGGGCTATGGAGGCTTTACGAGCCTGGGCTTTGATCAGCGGGCTCGGAGCGGCCACGATTCCGGCCGTGTCGAAGGCTCCGAGGCTCAACCGCGCCAGCGGTCCTGGCAGGTGGCTACTTATGGCGCTCGGCTCGCTGCTGGCTACGGCGCCATCGTGCCTCACGCGGTCGGTGTGGGCGGGCGAAGAGTTCCGCGCCGAGACCGTCCCCCGGCTCGTCTCCGCCGAAGTCGAAGCCGTCTCGGGCACGCTGGTCGTGGCGCGCGTGGGCGGGCGCGTGCGCGCCCGACTGGAGCACGCGGCGAGCCGCTCGGACTGGCTCCTCGACGCTCCTGAAGGCAGCGACGCAGCGGCCTCGATCCTGGCGGGTGCCGCGGGCCGCGCGCTCCGCGTCGAGGTCCGCGCGGCCCGCGAACGCGTGGGCGGTGAGCCCTCGCGGAGCGACGCCGAGGTCACCGTGTGGTCGCAGTTCGCGCCCGAGCATGTCGGCGAGGTGACCGGCTGGGCCGAGGTCGAGGCGGACGCCGCCGAGGTGTTGGGCACGGAGCGGCGGAACGCGTACGCGTTCGCGGCCGACCCCTGGCTGCACCTGCCGCCTGCCTTCCGGGACTGCCTGCAGCGCCTCGCAGGCATGGACCTGGGCGCGCTCGTCGGCGCAGACGCCGGCGAGCCTGTGGAGATGCTCTCGTTCGTCGTGGTCGACGACGACGGCACGCCCTGCTTCGAGCCGGGCGCGACGCGCGGGCCTGCGCCGCCGCCGGGTCCGCCGACGAGCTTCGAAGAGCGGCTCGAGCAGCTGGCCCCGCTGGACGTGCTCGTCCGCGCGCGTGTCGGAGGACGCGAGCGGCTGCTCCGCGTCGACCTTGAGCAGCTGTGGCTGTGGTCGTGCGCGGAGCGGCGCGAAGCCGAGCTCGCGCACGGAGGTCGCTGGTCGCCGCGCGTGGATCCCCAGGGCGACGAGCCTGTGCCCCCTGGCGAACCGCTGCCGTGCTCGGGCACGCTCACCACCCGCGACTACGAGCTGGTGACGACCTGGCCCGTGGTCGAGGACCCGACGGGCTTCTGGGAGCGCGTCGCGTGGTCGTTCCTGACGGTGCCGCTCGACGTGCTCACCGCGCCGATCCAGCGGTTCTTCTACGAGGGGGGCGACGACCCGCCGCGGCGTCGTGGGGCTCGCCGCAGATGACACAGGCCTTGCTCGGTCCGCCACGCAGAGAGCCGTCCTGGTGGGACGCTGTCGCCGCGTGGCTCGACGCGCACGAGGCGGTCGTCTGGTGGATGTTCGCTGCGTCTCTGGCATCGCTGTTGCTCGTCCTCGCGCTGCTGCCGACCTTGGTCGCGCGGCTGCCGGCCGACTACCTCTGTGCCGTGCGCGCGCGTCCGGACACACGCGCGCGCGGCCTCCTCGCGCGGCTGGCGCGCAACGCGCTCGGGTGGCTGTTCCTGCTGGTGGGTGTCGTGCTGATCCCGTTGCCGGGTCAAGGCCTGCTGACGATGCTCGTAGGCCTGATGCTCGTCGACCTGCCAGGCAAGCGCCGCCTCGAGCGCCGCATCCTCGGCCGCCCGGCGATCCTGCAGACCATCAACCGGATGCGCGCGCGCCGCGGCAGGCCGCCGCTGACGCTCGCGTGACGCTGTCCCGCTCCCGATCC
>JBERSB010000017.1:0-9093 GCA_041236755.1 Luminiphilus sp.
CGACCAGCGTGTAGAACCAACCGCGCGTCTGCGCGACGTACTCGACGATGAAGTCCGCGGGGAAGTTGCGCTCGAACCACTCCTTGTTCTCGAACGGGTAGTGCACCTGCGCGAACGGCATCGAGCCCGACTCGAACCAGCAGTCGAGCACCTCGGGCACGCGCCGCATCATGGCCTTGCCGGTCGGGTCGTCCGGGTTGGGCCGCACCAGCTCGTCGACGAACGGCCGGTGCAGGTCCTTCACCTCGACGCCGAAGTCGCGCTCCAGCTCGGCGATCGAGCCGTAGACGTCGGTGCGCGCGTAGTTCGGGTCGTCGCTCTTCCAGACCGGGATCGGCGCGCCCCAGTAGCGGTTGCGGCTGATCGACCAGTCGCGCGCGTTCTCCAGCCACTTGCCGAACTGGCCGTCGCGCACGTGCTCAGGGATCCAGCGGATCGTGCGGTTGTGCTCCTGCATCCGCTCCTTGATCTCGGTCACCTTGACGAACCAGGCGCCCGGCAGGGCCTTGTAGATCAGCGGCTCGCGCGTGCGCCAGCAGTGCGGATAGTTGTGCTCGTAGGTGACGTGGCGGACCAGCACGCCGCGGTCCCTGAGCGCCTTGATGATGTCCTTGTTGGCGTCGAACACGAGCGTCCCCGCCCAGTCGCGCACCTCTTCGGTGTAGCGGCCGCGCTCGTCGACCGGGCACACCAGCTCGATGCCGTGCGCCTCGCAGACCTTCTGGTCGTCCTCGCCGAAGCCGGGCGCCATGTGCACGACGCCGGTGCCCTCGGTCGTGTCGACGAAGTCCCCCGGCAGCACGCGGAAGCTGTTCTCGTTCTCGGCGAAGAAGTCGAACATCGGCACGTAGGTCCGCTCGACCAACTCGCTGCCCTTGCGGGTCGCGACCTCTTCGTAGCCCTCGAGCTCCTTCTTGTAGGCGGCGCGCGCCGCGTCGCCGAGCACCACGTAATCGCCGTCCTTGTGCAGGATCGCGTAGTCGATGTCGGGGCCGATCGCGAGCGCGAGGTTGGACGGCAGCGTCCACGGCGTCGTCGTCCACGCCAGGATGTGCAGGTCGCCCGGGTCGCCCTCGCGTCGCTCCAGCTGGAAGCGCACCGTCACCGCAGGGTCCTGGCGCGACCGCGTCGCGTCGTCGATGCGCGTCTCGAAGTTGCTGACCGGCGTCTGCATCGACCACGAGTAGGGCATCACGCGCTGCCCCTCGTAGGCGAGCCCCTTGTCGTAGAGCGTCTTGAACGCCCACATGACGCTCTCCATGTAGGAGAGGTCCATGGTCTTGTAGTCGTTGTCGAAGTCGACCCAGCGCGCCTGCCTCGTCACGTAGCTGCGCCACTCGCCGGTGTACTTCTGCACGCTCTCGCGGCAGACGGCGTTGTACCTGTCGATGCCCAGCTCGAGGATCTGGTCGCGCCCCGAGATCTGCAGCTGCTTCTCGGCCTCCATCTCGGCCGGCAGGCCGTGGCAGTCCCAGCCGAAGCGCCGCTCCACGCGGCGGCCGCGCATCGTCTGGTAGCGCGGCACGACGTCCTTGACGTAGCCCGTCAGGAGGTGCCCGTAGTGCGGCAGGCCGTTGGCGAACGGAGGTCCGTCGTAGAAGACGTACTCGTTCTCGCCCGCCGCGCGCGCCTGCACCGACCGTTGGAACGTGGAGCGCTCCTGCCACCGCGCCAGGATCTCTGCCTCGATCGCGGGGAACGCCGCCTGCGCGGGCACCTCAGGGTAGGGCAAGCTGTCGTTCGACTCGGTCATCGGACGAGCAGTGTGGCGATCGCGGGCCCCCAGCGCAAACGCAGCCCTATCCCTCGTCGCCACCCCAAGCGCGGACGAAGGTCTCGAGCTCGACGCCGAGCGCGTCCGCGACCCGGTTGATGTAGTTGAAGTAGCTCACGACCTGGGCCGCGTCGTGGATCGCGCCGTCCGAGAATCCGGCAGCGCGCAGCGCGTCGACGTCGCCCTGGCCCATCTCTGCCGGCGCGCCCGTCAGCGCGTCGGCGAAGCTGCACAGCGCCCGGTCGGCGGCATCCAGCGCGACGCTGCGCCAGTCGCGCGCGAACGCGTCCACCCAGGCGTCCGCCTGTTCGTCGTCCATCGCGTCGTCGACCTCGGCACGGAGGTCGTGGGCGTGGCTCCGCAGTCAATACACGCAGCCGTTGGCGCGGCTGACCACCACCGCCAACATCTCGCGCCGGCGTCGCGACAGCTCGGACGCGCCGAACATCACGGCCTGGTAGAGACGCATCGACGCCTGCAGCACCGCAGGGTTGGGCGTCATGATCCGCACGATGTTCCAGACCCTGCCGGCGCGCGCACGAGACGCCTCGAGCGCGCGCTTGCAGTCTCCGGTCGCCTCGTCGTCCTCGACCTGACGGATGTACGGCATAGCGCCAGTATCTGCGCCGCTCGCGCACGGTGCCACGACCGCCTGGGCCGAGGTCGGGTCGGCGTTGTTACGAATCGCAGGCAGACATGGCCTGTGGAGGCCGTAGATTGGGAGCGGAGACCCATATGAACCGCCCGCACCTTGCCCTGACGCTGCTGGTCGCCGCCGCCGCCCCGGCGCAGCAGCTCCCCGACATGTCCGACCTGACGTTCCGCAACGTGGGCCCGACGCGCGGCGGCCGCGTCACCGCGGTCTGCGGCGACCCGACGACGATGGGCACGTTCTTCATGGGCGCCACCGGCGGCGGCGTCTGGAAGACGACCGACTTCGGCAACAGCTGGCGCAACGTCTCGGACGGCTTCTTCCAGTCGCCGTCGATCGGGGCGATCACGGTCGCCCACGACGACGGCGACCTCGTGTGGGTCGGCACCGGCAGCGACGGCCTGCGCAGCAACGTCATCCCCGGCCGCGGCGTCTACCGGTCGACCGACGGGGGCAGCACGTGGAAGTGCACGGGCCTCGAGCAAACGGGCCAGATCGGCGCCGTCCTGATCCACCCGACGGACCACGACGTCGTGTTCGTGGCCGCGATCGGCGACGCGTTCGCGCCCAACGAGGACCGCGGCGTCTACCGCACGAAGGACGGCGGAAAGACATGGCAGCGCGTCTTCCGGGTTTCGACGACCTGCGGCGCGGTCGACCTGGAGTTCCACCCCGCCAACCCCGACGTAGTCTACGCGTCGATGTGGGAAGCCGAGCGCAAGCCGTGGACGATCAAGTCCGGCGGCACGCAGGGCGGCGTGTGGCGCACGACCGACGGCGGGGACAACTGGACGCAGCTCCAGGGCGGCCTGCCGACCGGCGTCGTCGGCAAGAGCGACCTCGCGGTCTCCCCCGCCGAGCCCGACCGCCTCTGGGTGCTGATGGAGGCGCTGGACAAGCCCGGCCTCTACCGCAGCGACGACTCGGGCGAGACGTTCCGCTTCGTGTCGAACCAGCGCGGCATCCTCGACAGACCGTTCTACTACTGCAACATCGACTGCGACCCGACCGACGCCGACCACCTGTTCGCGAGCGCGACCGGCTACCAGGAGTCGACCGACGGCGGCAAGCGCTGGCAGCGCCGCTTCACGCCGCACGGCGACAACCACGAGGTCTGGATCCACCCGGACAACCCGAGGGTCATGGTGCAGTGCAACGACGGCGGCGCGAACGTGACCACCGACGGCGGCGACACGTGGTCTCGCCAGAGCAACCAGCCGACCGCCGAGCTCTACCAGATCGCGGTCGACGACCGCTTCCCATACTGGCTCTACGCAGGCCAGCAGGACAACAGCACGATCCGGGTGCCGAGCCGCCCGCCCTACTCCGCGACCGGCGGCGCGGGCTCGTTCTGGGAGAGCGTCGGCGGCTGCGAGACCGGGCCTGCGGTGCCCAAGCCCGGCGACCACGACGTCGTCTACGCCAACTGCAAGGGCCGCTTCGGCGTCTACAACCACCGCACGGGCCAGGAGCAGCAGCACTACGTCGGCGCGCAGAGCCTCTACGGCCACAACCCCAAGGACCTGCTCTACCGCTTCCAGCGGGTCGCGCCGATCTCGATCTCGCCGCACGACCCCGACGTCGTCTACCACGGCTCGCAGTTCCTCCACCGCACGCGCGACGACGGCGTCACGTGGGAGACGATCTCGCCCGACCTCACCGCCTTCGAAGCCGACAAGCAGGTCAACAGCGGCTACCCGATCACCCGCGACATCACCGGCGAGGAGTACTACTCGACGCTCTACGAGATCGCCGAGTCGCCCGCGCAGAAGGGCGTCATCTGGACCGGCGCCAACGACGGCCCGATCCACGTCACGCGCGACGACGGGCGGACATGGCAGGAAGTCACGCCGGAGATGCCCGCGGGCGGCCGCGTACAGACGATCGAGCCCTCGTGGGCCGACGCCGGCACGGCATATGCCTGCGTCTTGCGCTACCTGCTGGGTGACCCTGCGCCGCACGTCTACAAGACCACCGACTTCGGCGCGAGCTGGGCGCGGCTGAGCAACGGGCTGCCCGACAACTGCCCGACGCGCGTGCTCCGTGAGGACCCGCAGGATCCGAACGTGCTCTACCTCGGCACCGAGTGGGGCCTCTACCTGTCTCTCGACGGCGGCGCGTCTTGGCAGCCGTTCCAGCAGAACCTGCCCGTCACGCCGATCACCGACATGCTGGTGCACCACGACGACCTCGTGCTGTCGACGATGGGCCGCTCGTTCTGGATCCTCGACGACGTCTCGGCGGTGCGGGGCTTGCGCGGCGTCGACAGGGCTGCGGTCACGCTGCTCGCCCCGCGCGCGACGGTGCGCTCCCGACTGTCCGGCTCGGGGTGCAACGTGCACTACAGCCTCCCCGAGGACGCCGCAGGCCTGCGCCTCGAGGTCTACGACCTGAGCGCCGCGAAGCCCGCCCTGGTGCGCACCGTGCAGGCGGGCTCCGGCGGCCGCGGGCGCGGCGGCCGCGGACAGCGCGGCCAGGGCATGCGCGGGCCGTTCCGTCGCGGCGGCGCCGCGCGCGGGCTGTCCGACAAGCGCGGCTTCCACCGCTACACCTGGAACCTGCGCACCGACGCCGGCTACATGGCGCTCCCGGGCGACTACGAGCTGCGCCTCGTGCACGACGGCGGACAGCAGTCGCAGCGAGTCACGCTCACGCTCGATCCCCGCGTCGCCGCAGAGGGCATCACGCGTGACGACCTGCAGGCACAGGCGGACCTCGTGGTCCAGGTGCAGGCGCTGAGCGGCCGCGCCTCGAAGCTCGCGGCCGACGTGCGCCGCATGTCGCGCGGCGACATGTCCGCAGAGCGCAGCGACGCCCTCGAGGCGATCGCCGCGCGCCTCGACAACGCGCGCGAGACCTATCCGCAGCAGATGCTGCTGTCGCAGATCCGCTACCTCTCGTCGATGATCAACGGCGCCGACCAGAGGCCGGGCAACCACGCCTACCAGCGCTACGAGCAGGTGGAGGCGGAGGTCAAGGCGCTCGAGGCCACGCTCGCGAAACTGCGGGCCGAGTAGGCAGCTGCCGGCAGCGACGGATGGCGACAGACCCGAACAGAGCGGACGCACAGCAGCGCCGCGACCGGAGGTGCCTCGACGCCGCGCCAGCCGCGGTCCTGGTGTTCGATCGCGGCGAGGACGGCCCCGCGGAGGTCGTCGACGCGAACCGGCGCGCCGAGCAGCTCTACGGCCTCGAGCGCGACGCGCTGCTCGGGGCGACGTTCGAGGTGTTCTGCGTCGGCCAGCGGGCCAACGCGCTGCGGCTGCACGCAGCGCACCTCGACCCCGGCGACGAGACCAAGTTCGAAGACGTGCACCGCAAGCACGACGGCAGCGCGCTCCCCGTCGAGGTGCATGTGCAGCGGACCTGCGAGGAGGGCTGCGACGAATACGTCGTGTTCTGCCGCGACATCTCGCGGCGGCAGCTGCAGGAGGCGCGCCTCCAAGAGCAGCAGCTGCAGCTGGAGCTGGCCGCCCGCGCCAGCCAGATCGGATTCTGGCAGTGGGACCTGCGCGACGACTCCGTGCAGTACAGCTCCGAGTGGAAGGCACAGATCGGCTACGCCGACCACGAGATCAGCGACGACCTCGACGAGTGGAGGCAGCGCGTGCACCCTGACGACCTCGACGACGCCATGGAGGCCGTCGCGCGACACATCGAAGGGGACCTGCCCGTCTACGAGGCCTACTTCCGCTTCCGGCACCGCGACGGCAGCTACCGCTGGATCTACGCGCGCGGACAGGTCGCGCGTGACGACGCCGGCAAGGCCTTTCGATTCTCGGGCTGCCACGTCGACTTCACCGCGCAGCGCGAAGCAGAGGAGGAGCGCGTCGCGCTGGCCCAGCGCATGGGCACGCTGCAGCGCCTGGAGACCATGGGCACGCTCGCGGGCGGCATCGCGCACGACTTCAACAACATCCTCAGCATCATCTCCGGCAACGTCGAGCTGGCGATGATGGAGAGCGAGGCGCCCGAGCTGGTCGAGTGCCTCGTCGAGATCCGCAAGGCGGGCGAGCGCGCCCGCTCGCTGGTCGGCCAGATCACGGCGCTCAGCCGCAACGAAGACAGCGAGCGGCGGCCCGTCGGCCTCGGCGACGTGGTCCGCGAGGCGGTCCGCCTCGTGCGGGCGACGACGCCCAAACGCATCGCCATCGAGAGCGAGGTCGCCGACACCGCGCCGGTGGTGTCCGCCAACCCCGAGCAGCTGCACCAGGTCCTGGTCAACCTCGCGACCAACGCGTGGCACGCCATCGGCGACCGCCACGGGCGGGTCACGTTCCGCGCGTATCGCGGGCGAGGGCCTGCCGAGCCGGCGGGCATGCAGCCGAGCGGGCTCGAGTTCGCTGTCTTCGAGGTCAGCGACGACGGGGACGGCGTCCCAGAGGACGTGCGCGAGCGCATCTTCGAGCCGTTCTTCACGACCAAGGAAAAGGGCGTCGGGACCGGACTCGGGCTCTCGGTGGTGCGCGGCATCGTCAAGAAGCACGGCGGCCGGGTCGAGCTGCAGAGCGCGCAGGGAGAGGGCGCGACGTTCCGGATCACGCTACCCATCGCGGACGTCCCGCCGCAGGAGGCCGACGCTGAAGGGGACGACGGCGCCCAGCCCACCGCGCGCGTGCTGCTCGCAGACGACGAGCCGCGCCTCTTGAAGGTCGTCTGCCGCGGCCTCGAGCGACTGGGATTCACCGTGACAGCGGTCGCGACGGCCGACCTCGCGCTCGACGCCCTGCGCGCGACGCCCGAAGCGTTCGACGTGCTGATCACCGACTTCGACATGCCCGGAACCGACGGCATCGAGGCCGCGCGCGCGGCCCGAGCGCTCCGAGCAGACCTGCCGATCATCCTCTGCTCGGGATTCCTCGACCCGGACAAGCAGAAGCAGGCCAGAGAAGCGGGGGTCTGCGAGTTCGCCGGCAAGCCCATCCTCGCCTCGGACCTCGCGAACCGCATCCAGAAGGCCCTGGGCCACCGGCAGGGCTGACGGCCTCGCGCGACGAACTGCCTCGCCGCGAGGCCGCGCTGCTCCGCACCAAGGCCACTGGCAGCAGGCGACGTCGCTGGCGATGCTAGGCACCTGGATGCGCACGCCGATCATGTCGAGCCGGGCCGCGAGGGCAGCCGCCGTGGGCGCCGCGCTCCTGTTCAGCGCCGCGGCCGGTCGCTCGCCTGGGGCGCAGTCGCCCACCCCCGCACGCGCCCTTCGAGCCGGAGCCGCGCGGTTCGAGGTCGTGCACGACCGGAGCGGCGTGGCCGACGCAGCGACGACCGTGCTCGCGGTCTATCCGACCGCCGACGGGGAGCTGCGCGACCACGCCGCCTACCTCGCCGCCCGGGACGCGCGCTTCTCCGACCGCGGACTCGCCGTCGCCGTCGTGCTGCCGGCGCCTGACGCGGCAGCGTTCGCCGAGCGGCACCCGAGCCTGGCCGTCGCGGTTACGGACCGCGACGCGAACCCGCAGCCGCCGCGCGTCCTGGTAGCGCGCGCAGACGGTCACGTGGAGGCGCAGCTGTCGGACATCGACGGACTCGGCGACGTCATGGAAGCGCTCGCGTCGGGAGACTTCGACGCCGACGAGTCCGCGAAGACGGAGAGCGGCATCGAGCACATCTTGCGGGTCGTCACCGACGGCGATGCGCGCGAGCGCGACCTCGCCGAGACCAGCGCCCGGGCGCCGCGCTCGGGCCGTGCGCGCGCTGCGGTCGTGCTGCACGCGTGGTGGTGCCGCGGCGAGCCGAAGACGGCCCGCGCTGCGGCCGAGCGCGGCCTCCGCGCGCTCGCTGGAGAGGCCTTGCCGATGGTGCGGTTCGCGGACCTCGTGCTGCGCGGGGACCGCCACGACCCTGTGGTCGCGGCGAAGATCGCCGAAGCGATGGCCCCGATCGCGGCCGCCGCGCCGCGGGGCCGCCGCACGCAGCTCGCCTATCTGCGGGCGCTCCTGCGCGCGGGCAGGGACCGCGACGCCGGCAGGATCGCCGCGACCCTCCCGAGGCAGCTCTCAGGAGCTCCGGCGCTGCAGGTCGTCTTCGCCGAGACCCTGATGGAGGCCGCGCAGCCGCTGGTCCACCGAGACGCGGCGGCGCGCGCGCTGCAGCTCGCCGAAGCCGGCGGCGCCGACCGACGTTGGATCTACGCGGCGCGGCACAAGCTGCTCGCGCGCTGCGGGGACGATGCGGCGGCGGCAGCCCTCGCAAAGGACTACCGCGCCAAGAGCGTCTCGTCGAACAGCCTCAACAACGACGCGTGGTACTTGATGACCCAAGTCGAGACCCTGGGGCGCTTCGACACGCTCGCGCTCGCGCAGTGCGAGGAGATGCAGCAAGAGGAGGGGGACGCCCTCGACTTCGTCAGCGCGGACACCGTCGCGCTGGCCATGTTCTGCAGCGGCAGGATCGCGCGCGCGATCGAGCTGCAAACAGGCGCGGTGAAGGCCATCCCCAACGACCTCGCCTACGAAGGTCGGCTGCTGCGCTACCGCGCGACCGCGAAGCTGCTGACGCGCGACCGCTGACCGCGCGCGTCTACTCGCCCGCCGGGACGAGCTTGTAGACCTTGCCCTTCTCCTGGATGAAGCACGTCATCAGCAGCTCGCCGTCCGGCGTCTCGCCGTAGCTGGTGGGCGGATACGGCGCGTTGGCGAGCTTGACGACCTCGCCCTCGCCCGCATCG
>JBERSB010000018.1:0-3199 GCA_041236755.1 Luminiphilus sp.
GACGAACAGGGAGAGCGAGAGGGCGAGTCGGAGGTGGCGCATAGCTGGGCCTGGCGTTGTTGCCGGCACAGGACGTCTGCGCGACCGAGTGAGCCTAGCAGGAATCGGCGTCTGCGGGGCGAAGACCATTGTTCACGGGGCCGCGCCGTGCGCGGGGCCGCGCAGCCCGCGCAAGCGCGGCCCCGCGTCGGCGCCGCTCCACACGACCGCGTTCTGGTCCCAGCGGTGGCCGAGCGCGCGCGCTTCGTCCTCGGTCAGCCCGAGCACCAGCACGCCTCGCTCCTTCGGCCAGCTCCCGGTCGGGTGGCCGCCCTCGCCGACGAAGAACGTGCGCCCCGAAGCGCGCAGCTCTTCGCACAGCGCCCTGTGCCGCGCCGCGTTCTCGTCGTCTGTCAGCAGCTCGCTGCGCGGGTTGTAGGCCGTGACGAAGCAGCTCTCGGACACGCCGTACTTCGCGTGCACCACGCGCAGCGCGTCGGCGGGCTCGCCGATGCGCAGCGCGAGCGGCGTCGGCTGCTGCAGCTCGAACACCGTCTCGCGGTAGGCCTGGATCAGCTCGGGCGTGACGTCTGGATGGTCCATGGATCGTCCTCCTTCAGTCACGCGTGATGCCGTTGGGCAGGTCCTGGCCGCTGCTGAGCGCGGCCTTCAGTTTGCGGGCGTGCGAGCACGCGCCGCGGTACTCGAAGCCCGGGCACGAGCACGTCACGTCGCCGTTGTCTTCCTCCAGCTTGTAGTGCTTGCTCGGATCGGACGAGCTGGTCGCGCGGTAGCTGCGCGACACGGGCCCGCCCAGCGCGCGCGCCAGCGCCAACAGCGCGTCCTGCGGCAGGTCGCGCAGGATCGCCGGCGCCGCCGTGTCCGCCGGTGCGTCTGCGTCGGCGCGCGCCGCCGCGGCCAGTTCGTGCAGCCAGCGGTCGAGCACCTGGTCGCGGTCGTCCGGGTCGGTCGGCGTCGCGATGCCGGGGGAGAGCGTGCCCACGAGGTGTTCGAGCAGCTGCAGCACGTCGCCGTCCGGCACGTCCTCGCGCGTGCCCTCGACGACGGCCTCGACGAGGCTGGCCTTGAACGTGAGCGCGTTGCGCACGAACTCGTCGACGGTGCCGGCCGCGACCATGTAGCTGACGTTGACGGTGCGGGTCTGGCCGATGCGGTAGGCGCGGTCCTCTGCCTGCCAGTGGTTGGCCGGCACCCAGTCGAGGTCGTTGAACACCACCTGGCGGGCCTCGGTGAGGTTGATGCCGACCCCGCCGGCGATCAGGTTGGCGACGAACACGCGCACGTCCGGGTCGCTCTGGAAGCGATCGACCAGCTTCTGCCGCCGGTCCTGGCGCGTCGCGCCGGTCAGCAGCACGGCCTGCTCGCCGAAGTGCGTCGCGAGCTGCTTGGCGGGCTCGTCGAAGCTCGTGAACACGATCACCTTCTCACCCTGGTCGAGCGCGCCCTGCACGAACTCGATCGTGCTCGGGACCTTGGCCTTCGCGATCTTGAGCCGGGCCCGGATCAGGGTCGCGAGCAGGCGCGCGCGTTCGCCCTGGGGTGCCAGCCGGCGGCCCGCTGCGTTGCTCACTGCTCCGCCGCCGGCCCGCAGCAGGAGGTCGAGCACGCGGCGGGTCTCCTGCCGCGCGGTCGTCTCCGGGACCTCGACGGACAGCCAGCTGCGAACCTTGGGCGGCAGGTCGAGCACCTCGTCCTTGGTGCGGCGCAGCATCACCCCGTGCAGCTCGACCCGCAGGTCTTTCAGGTTGCTGGCGCCGTCGGTGACCCACCCGAAGCCGTTGTGCGTCGCGTCGCAGTAGCGCTTGGCGAACGACAAGAAGCTGCGTCCCATCGGGTGGCCGACCAGCTGCAGCAGCGGGAACAGGTCGCGCGGACGGTTGGTCAACGGCGTGCCCGTGAGGCAGTGCACGATGGCGTCCGGGTGGCCGTCGACGAGGCCGCGGGCGAGCTTCGAACGCTTCGACAGGTGGTTCTTGAGGAAGTGCGCCTCGTCGAAGATCAGGCCCTGCCAGGGTGCGTCGTCGAGCGCCTGCTGGTGCTTGCTGAGGACGTCGTAGTTGACGATCGTCCAGCCGGTGTGGCCTTCGAGCGGCGGCTGCGACGAGCCGACTATGTGCACGGCCGCGCCGGGCTGCGCCAGCTCGATCTCGCGGGCCCAGTTCTGCTTCACGGACGCGGGGCACACGACCAGCCACGGCCCTGCGGGCGCGGCCTCGACCAGCGCGACGATCGACTGGCGCGTCTTGCCGAGGCCCATGTCGTCGGCCAGGATCGCGCGCCGGCGCGCCAGCAGGAACGCGACGCCTTCGACCTGGTGGGAGAACAGCCCGCGCGCGAGGCGCTCGGCGCGCAGCAGCGCTTCTTCACGGACTTCAGCGGACGGCGGCAGCAGCCGCTCGGAGAGTTTGGGGTGCTTCGATGTCATGTTCGACTCCTTGCACCAGAGCGGCGCGCTGCGCCGCAGGAGCTTTCGTTCGCCGGGCAACCCGCCCGCGCGCATCGACCAGGACACTGTCCCGGTCAAACCACCTTGCCGCTCCTCGGCAGGTTGGCCACCCTCCGCTCGCGCAGAGGGTCGTCCAGATGCTGCCGCAAGTCTGACTCACGATCCTGCGCCTGTCAAGCGCGGCGCTGCTGTGCGCGGGCGTCTATGATCTCGAGCGACCGGTCCGTGCGGGGCCGGCACGGAGGAGCCAGCCCATGCAGAACGAAGCCAGCGTCGTCATCGACCGGCCCATCGACGAAGTGTTCTGGTACACCAACGAACGCGTCGCCGAGTGGAGCAAGACCGTCACCAGCGTCGAGCCGCTCGGCGACAAGCAGCACGGCGTCGGCGCGCGCGCGCGGATCTGCACCGAGGACGGCGGCCACAAGATGGAGTTCGACAGCGTCGTCGTCGCCTGGGAGCCGCCCACGACGTCGGCCGTCAAGATGATGTCCAAGCAGCTCGACATCGTCGCGCACTACACGTTCGAGGACCGGGGCGGCAGCACCGAGGTCACGCAGCGCTCGATGGTGCGCGGCAAGGGCTGGGTGCGGCTCGTGATGTCCTGCTTCGGCTGGCTGATGAAGAAGCGGGCGTGCAAGTCGGCGGACAACGAGCTGCTGAGCCTAAAGCGACTGCTCGAAGCGGGCGCCGCCGAGTCGGGCGCAGACGAGCCGGGCACCGCCGACACCGGAGCCGCCGAAGCCTAGCGCC
>JBERSB010000019.1:0-3871 GCA_041236755.1 Luminiphilus sp.
CCTCGCCGACGGCGCGCAGCTGCGCGCGCGCCGGGTCGTCGTCTGCCCCGGCGCCGACCAGGCGACGCTGTTCCCCGAGCTGCTCGCGTCCGCACCGCTGGTCGCCTGCAAGCTGCAGATGATGCGCACCCACCCGCAGCCCGACGGCTGGCGCATCGGCCCGATGCTCGCGACCGGGCTGACGCTGCGCCACTACGCGGCGTTCGCCGCCTGCCCGGGCCTCGAAGCAGTGCGCGCGCGCTACGCCGAAGAAGCGCCGCACTTCGACGCGCACGGCATCCACGTGATGGCCAGCCAGAACGCCTCCGGTGAGGTGGTGCTCGGTGACAGCCACGACTACGGGCGGCCGTTCGCGCCGGGCTCCGACGAGCGGATCGACCAGCACGTGCTGGAGTTCGCGCGCCGGCGCTTCTGCCTGCCCGACGCGTCGATCGCGGCCCGCTGGACCGGCGTCTACCTCAAGCGCACCGACGGCGGCACCGGCCTCGCGCTCGACGCAGCAGACGGGGTGCAGGTCGTGACCGGGATGGGCGGCGCAGGGATGACGTGCTCGTTCGGCTTCGCCGAGCAGCTCCTCGACGAACGCTGAGCCGAGCAGCCGCAGGCGCGATCGGGAACCGGCGCGCCCGCTTGCTCTGGCGGTAGCGCGGTGACAGTCTTTGCCGCACGGCGGCCACCAGCCGCACCAGCACATGGATCCAGCGCTCAAGCTCCAAGGCGTGACCAAGCGGTTCGGCACGTTCACCGCCGTCGACGACCTGTCCCTGACCGTGCCCAAGGGCTGCCTCTACGGCTTCCTCGGGCAGAACGGGGCCGGCAAGACGACCACCATCCGCATGGTGATGAGCATCTTCCACCAGGACGAGGGCTCGATCTCGGTGCTCGGCCACGCCGACGCCGCGCAGGTGAAGGACCGCCTCGGCTACCTGCCCGAGGAGAAGGGCCTCTACAAGAAGATGAAGACGGCGGAGATCGTCGCCTACTTCGGCAAGCTCAAGGGCATGGACACCTCCACGGCCAACCACAGGGCCAAGGAGCTGCTGACGCGCTACGGGCTGGGCGACTGGCTCGACAAGAAGTGCGAGGCGATGAGCAAGGGCATGGGCCAGAAGGTGCAGATCCTCGGCACGATCATCCACGAGCCCGACCTGGTGATCCTCGACGAGCCGTTCAGCGGCCTCGACCCGGTCAACCGCGACGTGATGCGCGACACGATCCTGCAGATGAAGCGCGACGGCCGCACGGTGATCTTCTCGACCCACGTCATGGAGCAGGCCGAGAAGCTCTGTGACGAGATGATGATGATCCACAAGGGCCGGCTCGCGTTCGAGGGCACCGTCGCGCAGATCAAGGAGGGCCGCGACCAAGCGATCCGCATCGAGTACGACGGCGACGGCGACGCGCTGCGGCAGCTGCCGGGGCTCGACCGCGTCAACGACGACAACAAGGCCGCCGAGCTGTTCCTGCAGCCCGGCCACGACCCTCAGGACGCGCTCCGCTGGCTGGTCGAGCACCTGACGATCCGGAGCTTCGACATCCGCGAGCCTTCGCTGCACGAGGTCTTCGTCCGCACGGTCGAGGAGCGCGACGCCGCGCTCGCCGAAGCCGGGGAGGCGAACTGATGGCCAGCAAGACCCTGCTCGTCGCCCAGCGCGAGTACATCGAGAACATCCGCACCAAGACGTTCTGGATCGGCATCTTCATCGTGCCCGTGCTGATCGCCGCGTCGATCGGCATCGGCGCGCTGCTGCGCGAGCTCAAGGAGGTCCAGCGCTACGCCGTCGTCGACCTCAGCGGTGAGGGCCTGGCCGACCGAGCGGAGCGCAGCTTCCGCTCCGGGGACTTCAGCGCGATCCTGCAGGCGATCCAGAAGCAGTCGAAGTCGGGTTCGCTAGAGGACGAGCTGACCGCCCTGGCAGCGAGCGTCGGCGAGGTCGAGTCCCCGGACGACATCACCGCCGACCAACAGCTCGCGCTGCTCAACTGGATCTACGACCAGCCCGCCGAGGTCCGGTCCAAGATCGAAGGGATCAGCGCGAGCAAGCGCTACGAGTACGTCGACCCGGACGAGCTGGGCATCACCGAGACCGAGAGCGGCGCGCTGCTGCGTGAGCTGACCAAGGCGGTCCACAGGGGCGACCTGTTCGGGTTCTTCGTGCTCGGCGAGGACCCGGTCGGCTCCTACGACGACTTCCTGTTCGTCAGCGACAACCAGACGGACGACGCGCTGCCGAAGAGCTACCAGGCGACCGTGACCGAGCTGCTGCGCGGCGCGCGGATCCGCGCGGCGGGGATCAAGCGGAGCGTCGCCGAGCGCATCCAGGAGCGCGTCGTCTTCCAGAAGAAGAAGAGCACCGAGAGCGGCGAGATCGTCGACGTCGACGGCGAGGACATCGCGAGCCAGTGGGCGCCGGTCGGCTTCGTCTACCTGCTGTGGATCGCGATCTTCTCGATCGCGAACCTGCTGCTGACCAACACCGTCGAGGAGAAGAGCAACCGCATCATCGAGGTGCTGCTCTCCTCCGTGAGCCCGTCCGAGTTGATGCACGGCAAGATCTACGGCATCGCCCTGACCGGCATGACGATCATCGGGACCTGGGTGATCTTCGCGCTGTTGGCCTCGTGGCTCGCGCCGACGCTGCTGGGCGACGACAGCGGCGCGCTCGGGTTCATCATCGCGGCCATCAGCAACACCGGCTACCTGACCGGGTTCGTGCTCTACTTCCTCGGCGGCTACCTGCTCTACGCAGCCGTCCTGGTCGCGATCGGCTCGGTCTGCAACACACTGAAGGAAGCGCAGAACCTGATCCAGCCCGTGATGATGATCCTGTTCGTGCCGCTGATCGCGATGGTGTTCATCACCCAGGAGCCGAACGGCACAGTGGCCAAGGTGTTGAGCTACGTGCCGATCTACACGCCGTTCACGATGATGAACCGCGCCGCCGGACCGCCGGAGACCTGGGAGTACGTCGTGACCTCGGCGCTGCTCGTCGTGACGATCCTGCTGACCTTCAAGGCCGCCGGCAAGGTGTTCCGCGTCGGCGTGCTGATGACCGGCAACCCGCCCAGGCTGAAGGAGATCCTCGGCTGGCTGTGGAAGTCGTGAGCGGCTCCTGGGAGCACCCCGGGCACGCGCTGCTCGTCGGCGGCGGCCAGGGCATCGGCGCGGCGATCGCCGAACAGCTCGGCGGACGGTGCACCTCCTGGACGCGCACCGGCGGCGTCGACGCGACGGATGCCGCGTCCGTCCGCGCCGCCTTCGACGCGCTGCGCGTCGAGCACGGCGTGCCCTACGCGCTGGTGCACTGCGTCGGCGACTTCTGCGAGCAGCCGCTGCTCGAGACGGACGAAGCGACCTACCGCGCCCAGTTCGCGAGCAACGTCGACACCGCGTTCCAGGTCGTACAGGCCGTCGTCCCGGCGATGGTCGAGGCCGGCCGCGGCCGCGTCGTGCTGTTCGCCGCCGCCGGCGCCGACCGCCAGCAGGCGATGCTGCGCGCGCCCGTCTACTTCGCCGCCAAGGCGGCCCTGATCCAGCTGGCGCGCTCGCTGGCGCTGGAGGTCGCGCCGTCCGGTGTCACCGTCAACGTGGTCTCACCCGGCCTGATCGACCACGAACACAGCCACCGGGCCTCGCAGGCCCGCATGCTGCCCAAGGTGCCGCTGGGGCGGGTCGGCAGCTGCGACGACGTGGTGGCGATGGTGCGCTATCTCCTTTCGCCGGAAGCCGCCTACGTCACCGGACAGGTGCTGACCGTCGACGGCGGCCTGCAGGCCTGAGCGCCGCGCGGCCACGCCCCCACGGCGGGCCCGGCAGAATCGCCTTGTCAGTGCCCGGGGGGCGCCGGTAAACCGTTGCATACCATAATCT
>JBERSB010000020.1:0-2146 GCA_041236755.1 Luminiphilus sp.
GCGACCGAGCCGGGCGCGGACCGTCAGGATGCTGCGGTGCCTGGCGACGCGCCGCCGGAGGCGAAGGCGGAGGCGCGCGAGAGCAAGGTCGAGGTGCTCGCCGCGCTGACCCTCGAGTTCCCCGCGAGGTCTGCCGCAAAGCTGCGGCGTCGCGGCGCCGCAGACGGCGCGGGGCCCGCGACGGGCGGCCCGGCCGATCCGGCAGGCACGGTGACGGGCGGACGTCGCGCTGCGCCGCGCGCATCTAGCAAGGAGGCGCCTTCGGCCGCGGCTGACCTGGGCGCGTGGATCGACGCCGAAGTCTCGTTGGCAGGCCAGGGCACGCAGGTGGTCCCTGAGGCCGAGATCGCGGACCGCGCGCCTGCCGACGACGAGGCGACCGAGCGGTTCTTCGAGAGCGGGGTGCGCTCCATCGGTGGCCTGCAGCTGCAGCTGCTCTCGCCAGCGCGAAAGCCCTCCGCTGCCGCTGCCGAGGTCGCGGCAGCCAACGGGAGCAGCGCGGAGGACAAGAGGTCGAGCGACGCCGGCGAGGCCGGCGGCGGCGCGCCCGGCGCCACAGCGGGTGCTGCCGCGCGCGAGTGGCTCGTTCGCGGCCCGCGCGACCAGGTCCGCGCGCTCGTCGCGGCGCTCTCGCAGCGCGCGCGGCGGGACGACGCGCGCCTGACGCAAGGCGAGGTCCAGCTGGATCTCGCGGCGCGCAGCGCGCAGTCTCGTGGCGTGCTGTCGACCGAAGGCCGCGGCGCCTCCGGTCCGGGCGCTCCCGAGCCGCCGGCGTCCGCGCCGCAGGAGGGCCAGCGGCCGGCCGCGCCGGTCGAGCAGGTCGTCATCCGGTTTGCGCGGCGCCGCTGAGCGCGGCGGATTCGGCCTGTCGCAGGCGCCGGCCGGCGACTAGAAGCAGTCCTTGCACGCAGGGCGACGCAACTTCCGCGCGGTCTGGCTGGCGCTGTTCACCACCTCGATGGGGCTGATGGCGTTCTTGCCGGTGCTCGCGCTCTACGTCGAAGAGGAGTTCGGCATCCAGGACCCCCGCGAGGTCGCCTTTTGGGCGAGCGTGATCTACGGCGTCGGGCCGCTCTCGGCGGCGTGCATGGGGCCGATCTGGGGCGCCATGGGGGATCGCTACGGCAAGAAGCGCATGGCGGTGCGCGCCAACGTCGCGATCGCCGTGACGACGGCGCTGATGCCGCTCGCGCCGACGCCCGGCTGGCTCGTCGCGTTCCGCGTCCTGCAGGGCATGTTCGCGGGCTACGTGGCGCCCGCGATGGCGCTGGTCTCGGGACACCTGCCGAAGTACATGCACGGCCGCGTCATCGCGCAGCTGCAGGTGGCGATGGCGCTCGGCTCGTTCGTCGGGCCCTACCTCGGCGCCGAGGTCACGGCGTGGTTCGGGCGCCGCGCGCTGTTCTGGATGGCCTCGGGACTCTCGGCGCTCGCGGCGGTGCGCGTCTACGTCGCGGCGGTCGACTCGCCGCCGGCCGCGCGGCGCGAGCGTTCGTTCTTCGGCGCGTTCCGCCGCGGCGTCGGCGAGCTGCTCGCGAACCGCGTGTTCGCGTGGTTGCTCGTGCTGGTGCTCGTGCTGCGCCTAGGGCAGAACATGATGGAGCCGATGGTGTCGCTGTTCGTCCGCGAGCTGGGGCCCCAGCCGTGGATCGTCGCGTGGAGCAGCACCGAGGCGCTGGCGCTGGACCGAACGATCGCCGTCGCGTTCGGGGTCCTCGCGCTCGGGCAGTGGCTCTTCACGCCGGTGTGGGGGCGCATGTCGGACCGCCGCGGCCCGCTGCGCTGCCTCGTGGTGCTCAGCTTCGGGCTGTTCGTCGCGCAAGGCGCCACGGCGATGGTGACGTCCATCGACCAGTTCCTGTCGCTGCGCCTGGTCGTCGCGTGCCTGGTGGCCGGCTCGTTGACCCTCGCGTTCGCGTCGGTCAGCAAGCGCGTCGCCGACGAGAACCGCACGCTGGCGTTCTCGCTGGTGCAGAGCTGCGTGCAGCTCGGCCTCGCGTTCGGGCCGCTGCTCGGCACCGCCGTCGCCGCCGTCGGCGGCGGCCGCGACTTCCGCGCGGCCTTCACCGCGTCGTCGTGGTTGTGCTTCGCTGCGGGAGTGGGGATGTTGGCGCTGCGGCGCCTGGAGCGCCGCCTCGCCGACTGA
>JBERSB010000021.1:0-17213 GCA_041236755.1 Luminiphilus sp.
CGCCGGGTTGGTCAGCTTGACCACGCCGGAGCCGGTGCCGGAGTTGTGCTCGTAGAAGGTCTCCTCGATCGAGCCGGTGTGGCGCGTCGTGTAGGGCGCGTAGTCCCAGTGGCTGCCGCCGGGGCCCGCGTAGTCCAGCTGGAACGGTCGGCTCGCAGGGGCCGTCTCCGGCATCGCCTGGGTGTAGTCCTCGGCGATCTGGCCGCCGACGCCGCTGAGGCTGGCGTTGCCGCTGCCGAACAGGTGCCGGAAGCGCGACGTCGAGGAGCCGATGTTGAAGAACGCAGAGCAGCCGTTCACCGAGGTCCGCTGGTGGTGGCTCGTGATCGAAGTCCCCCACGCGAGCCGCGACGACGAGCCGTAGGCGGCGTTCGCCTCCCACTGGAACACCTGGCCGACGGCGGTGCCCGCGGGGAGGTTGCCGCGCACGAAGCCGCTGGTGGCGTCGAAGAAGTCCGCCCCCATCGAGTCCGGGTAGAGCTCACCGAGCCAGGGGAAACCGGTCCACCAGGTCGTGCCGTTCCACGCCATCGGCAGCTTGCGCGGCGCGGTCACCGTGTCGAGGAAGCCCGTGCCGGTCGCGCCGTACGGCGTCAGGTCGGTCGGGATCGAGCTGGGGTAGCCGTGCGTCGAGTCGTAGCCGACGTCGTTGCCGACCCCCATGTAGTAGCACGAGAAGCCCGACATCGACGTGTAGACGCACGAGCTCTCCACGATGCCCGTGCGCAGCAGCTCGAAGTAGCGGGGCACATCGCACCAGAGCGAGCTGTCCCAGAGGTTGCGCAGGCGCGCGCCGTCGATGCTCGGGAAGTCGAGCGTCGCGTTCTCGACGCCGCTCACGAGGCTGTCGTGGCACCAGTTGTAGCTGTTGGGGAAGTCGTCCCCGCCGTCGAAGCAGTCCTTGTAGGGCAGGTGCCGCGGGTCGCCGTGGAACTGCGCCCGCTCCGTGAACGGCACGTCTTCGCGGCTGTCCGACCACCACGCGTAGGTCGTCGACAGGTTGTCCGGCTGGGACGCGACCGGGAACATCACGCCGCCGGACTGCCACGCGGTGTCGCCGAGGCTCATGTTGCTCGCGATGCGCGTCTTGACGGTCATCATCACGTCGCCCGTCGGGTTGTAGCGGCCGCCGGCGGCGTTGACGAAGCGGTTGGTGTTCAGCACGGTCGGGCCGAGCTCCAGCGTCCACCGTGCAGTGTTCTTGGGCCCCGCGGTCCCGGGCGAGGTGAGGTCCGTGGTGAACGCGGGCCCTGCATCGAGCGGCGCCGGGATGTACTCCATGCCGTAGAGGCGCGCGCGCTCCGTGTTGGCCAGCCCTCGCGTGTCGACGACCGGGCACCCGAGCGGCGTGTTGTGCAGGTAGATACGCGTGAAGGGCTCGGCGCCGGCCACAAACTCGGCGCTGTAATACATCTCTTCTGCGGGGTGCGATGCGTCGTCGACGTGCGTCGCGGACGCCCAGCTCATCGCGTAGTCGGCGCTGCCGTTCACCATCACGCCACCGGCGACGAACTGGAGGTCTGCCACGCTCGCGAGACGGTCCTCGTCGGCGTCGGTGTAGTCGATCAGGTCGACGCCCATCACCTCCACGACCATCGGCTCGGACATGCGGTCGGGCCCTGTGTAGTTGGCCGGGTCGTCGGTGTAGGCGTACATCCGGAGGCGCAGCGGGTCCGTCGTGGCCGCGGAACCGTTCCGCGTGCGGAGCTCCTCAGGGTGCGTGACGACGCGCCAGTTCGGGTGCGCGACCGTGTCCTTGGCCGCGTCGCTGTAGTTGCGCAGCGCAGGCATCGGCACCAGGTCCCCGTGCAGGTTGATGATCAGCGCGTTGGTGTACTTGGTCGGTTCCTTGGCGAGGTCGTCGAGGAACAGCCGCAGCGTCGGCTCCTTGGACATGTCGCGGAGCGGCAGCGGCGGCGCGGTGCCGGCGAGCTGCGCCGCGCGGATCTGGGCCTCGCGCGCCTCGACCTCGGCGACGCGCGCCTCCCACAGCGCCTTCTCTTCGGGGTAGCGCATCGCGTGGTTGAAGAAGTCCGCGAGCGCGTAGGGGTGCGGGTTGTCGGCGGCGTGGTAGCCGTTCTCCTCGGAGCCGTCGACGTTGATCCGCGCCTTGAAGTTGTCCGGCACGAAGTAGTAGCCCGACCCGCTGCCCAGCGGCATCAACCCGGGGTAGTTGTAGACGTCCGGGATCACCTGGTGGCTGTCGAGCTCGGCGTTGGTGTAGGGCCGGTACGCCTGGTTGCGTCCGAAGGCTGCCTTGGTGATCCAGTGCGTGCGGAACGAGAGCCCGGGGTTGCGGTTCTCGAGGTCCATGAGCATCGACTCGACGAACGGCTTCATCGAGTCCATGTAGGCCCACCAGCCGGGGATGTTCTCCACCGCGAGCAGGTAGACGTCGTAGACCTGCGTGGTCGGGAACGCGCTCGCCGCGGAGTTGATCACCGCCGACAGCTCCGCCATCGGGTTCTCGATCCCGGCACCGTCGCGCTTGAAGATCCGGACCGTGACGTAGCGCACGTTGCGGTTGTTGAGCCCGATGAACTGCTGCACGTGGATGCGCCGCGACCAGACCCACGCGCCTTCCCGCTGGTAGTTGCCGGAGATCGGGTGGTCCGCCGCGACCAGCAGCCCCACGCCCGGGTCCCCCGTGCCGGGCTGCGTCTGCACGGTCAGCGTCGGCTCCGTGGTGGTGCCGTCGTCGAGGATGCTCAGGTCGATCGCCGCGTCGATGTCGCCGCGGTCGACGTAGGCCTGGATCTCCGACAGGATCGCCTGCGCCTTGGAGAAGGCGAACACGCGGTCACGCTCCGTCGCCGTCGACGAGAAGTTGACGGAGATATGGTTGATCAGCACGACCGCGCCGATGACCAGGATAAGGAGCGCGAAGGCGAGCTCCGCGAACGTGAACCCAGCCTCCGCGTTCGGGGTGGACTTCCGCATGATTCGCTCCTGGTTGATGCGCCGCAGCATGGTCCGAGGTCTATCGGCACCGCGGGCACCCCGGGTGGTGTCCAACCGGGCCGGCGTCCCATCTCTGGACTCGGCGCGGTCCCGACGCGGCACCGTCGAGGTTTGCAACACCGCTCGCCCGCACCCATGCTGCGTGGCCCGTGCCCTCGCCCCGCCCACTGATCCGCGCGTTCCGCCGCCCGTTCGGCCTGTTGCTGCGGCGGTGGCCCATGGTGTCGCTCGGGCTCCTGCTCGTGCCCGTGCACGCCGCGGTGATGCTCTACATGCCGCACCTGCTCGGCGAAGCGCTCGACCAGCTGTCCGCCGGCAGCGGGCGCGCGGCTCTGGCCGCGACCTGCTGGCTGCTGCTCGGCCTCGCCGCCGTCGAAGCAGCGAGCCGCTTCACGTCGCGCAAGCTGCTGATCGACGCCTCCAGGCTGGTCGAACAGACGCTGAAGGACGACCTCGTCCGCCACCTCAACCGGCTGCCGATCGCGTGGTTCGACCGCGCGAAGACCGGCGACCTGACGTCGCGGATGACGCAGGACGTGGAGATGGTGAGCTTAGTCCTGGGGCCGATGCTGCTGCACGGCGGCAGCACCCTTTGCCTGCTGCCTCCGGGGCTGTTGCTGATGCTGTCGATGGACGTGCCGGTCGCGCTGACCAGCCTCGGCGCGTTCGCCGCGGTGTTCGTCGCGATGAAGACGGTGCTGCCCCGGCTGCACGCGTGGAGCAAGCGGTCGCAGGAGGCCATCGCAGAGGTCAGCCAGCAGGCGCAGGAGGACTTCGCCGGGATCCGCGTCGTGCAGCAGTTCGACCGCGTGCCGCGCGAGCTCGCAGCCATGGCCACCAAGAACCGGCGCTACCTGCTCGCCAACCTGCGCATGGTGCGGCTGCGCGCGCTGCTCAACGCGCTCACCCACTCGGCCAGCGGCCTCGTGATGCTCGGGGTGCTCGTGGTCGGCGGCCACGAGGTGATCACCGGGGACCTGACCGTGGGCCAGCTGTTCCAGTTCACCGGCTATCTCGCGCTGATGACCTTCCCGCTGCAGATCCTCGGCTGGACGATCGCGATGATCCCGCGCGCGCTGGCGGCCGCCGAGCGCATCGAGGAGCTGTTCGAAGCGCCGCAGGAGCCCGGCGGCGGCGCGCGCCCGTCGGAGCAGGGCGACGTCACGGTGCGCGGGCTGACGTTCACGTATCCGGGCGCCGACCGGCCCGCGCTCCAGGACGTCGACTTCCACCTGCCCGCGGGCCGCAAGCTCGGGCTGGTCGGGCCGGTCGGCAGCGGCAAGTCGACGCTGATGGCGCTGCTGCTGAGGTTCTACGACCCGCCGCGGGGCACGGTGTTCGTCGACGGCGAGGACGTGCTCGACCTCGACCCGCGCGCGCTGCGCGCGAGGTTCGCGCTGGCGCCGCAGGAGCCGTTCCTGTTCAGCGACACGCTCGGCAACAACGTCACCTTCGACGACCCGTCGGTCGACGCGGCCCGCCGCGACGCGGCGATCGCCGCAGCCGCGCTGGACCAGGACCTGCCGCAGCTGCAGGAAGGCGTCGACACCCTCGTCGGCGAGCGCGGCGTGACGCTCTCGGGCGGCCAGAAGCAGCGGGCGTCGCTCGCGCGCGCTGTGCTCAGCGAGCGGCAGGGGCTGCTGCTCGACGACACGCTGTCGGCGGTCGACCCGCTGACCGAGCGCCGCATCCTGGCGGGCGTGCGGAGCGCGCGCGCCGGGCGCACGGTGGTCGCGGCGAGCCACCGCCTGTCCGTCACCGCGGACGCGGACCGGAGCCTGTGGCTCGCCGGCGGCGCGGTCGTCGAGCGCGGCGCGCACCGCGACCTGGTCCGCGCGGGCGGCCGCTACGCGGCGGCCTGGCGGCTGCAGACGCAGGCGCGCGCGCTCGGCGGCGAAGAGGGGCCGGCCGCATGAGCGCCCCCTACGACGACGACCTGCCCGAAGCGCGCTTCCAGGCCGCGTTCCTCCGCGACCTGTGGCCGTTCGTGCGGCCCTACCGGCGCGGCTTCGCCGCGTGCCTCGCGATCCTGTTCGTGTCGTTCGGCCTCGAGCTCGCCGGCCCCTGGCTGATGAGGCTGGCGATCGACGGCCCGATGCGCGACGCCTCTGCTGAGCAGGACGCGCGCCTCTCGACGCTCTACTGGTTCGCGGGGGGATTCGTGCTCGTCACGCTCGGCGGCGCGCTTCTCGGCTACGTCTACGGCCTGCTGACCGCGTGGAACGGGCAGCGCGTGATCCGCGACGTGCGGCAAGCCGTCTTCGCGCACGTGCTCTCGACGCCGCTCGCGTTCCACGAGCGCAACCCCGCGGGCAAGCTCACCACGCGGGTGACCAGCGACGTCGAGAACCTCAACGAGCTAATCTCGACGGGCGTCCTGCAGTCGATCTTCGACCTGCTCAAGATCGTCGGCGTGCTGGTCGTGCTGTGCTTCCTCGACCTGGAGCTGGCGCTGTTCACGGTCTCGACGCTGCCGGTCGTGATCGTGCTGAGCGTGCTGTTCCGCCGCAAGGCGCAGGCGGCCTACCGGGCCGTGCGCAGCAGGCTGGCGCTGCAGAACGCCTATGCGACCGAGCTGATCGGCGGCGTGCGGACGACGCGCGCCTACGGCCGCGAAGAGGCCGTCTCGCGTCGCTACGCCGCCCGCAACGCCGCCACCACCGAGGCGTGGCAGGACACGGTCCTGCACTTCTCGACGTTCTTCTCGCTGGTCGACTTCGCGCTGCGCGCGACGACGGTCGGCCTGCTCTGGTTCGGCGGCGTCGCCGTGCTCGACGGCGACCTGCAGCCGGGGCAGTTCATCCAGTTCTGGCTCTACTTCAACATGCTGTCCGGGCCGGTCCGCGAGCTGGGCGAGAAGTACAACGTGCTGCAGGCGGCGTTCGCGAGCTGTGAGCGGATCTTCCAACTGCTCGCGGAGCCGCGCTTCCCGCCGGTGTCCGACACAGGCGCGCGACCGAGCCCGCGACGCGGCGCCGCCGACGTGCGCTTCGAGGGCGTGTCGTTCGCCTACGGCGAGGGCCCCACGGTGCTCGAGGACGTCTCGTTCACGGCGCGGGCCGGGCAGACCGTCGCGATCGTCGGCCCCACGGGTGCGGGCAAGACCACGCTGCTGGCGCTGGTCTCCCGCCTGCGCGACGTGAACGCGGGACGCGTGCTGGTCGACGACCAGGACGTGCGCGAGCTCGACCTCTCCGCGCTGCGCCGGCGGGTGGCGTTCGTCGCGCAGGACCTGTTCCTGTTCACCGGCAGCGTGATCGACAACGTGCGGCTGTTCGACCGGTCGATCGACGAGGACCGGGTCTGGCGCGCGCTCGAGACGGTCGGCGCTGCCGACTTCGTGCACGCGCTGCCCGACGGGGTCCGGTCCGAGGTGGCGGAGCGCGGCGCCACGTTCTCGCAGGGCCAGCGCCAGCTGCTGGCGTTCGCGCGCGCGCTGGTGACGGAGCCGGACGTGCTGGTGCTCGACGAGGCCACCGCCAGCATCGACAGCGGCGCGGAGCAGCGGCTGCAGCGGGCGCTTCGGGCTGCGCTGCGCGGCCGCACGGCGCTCGTCGTGGCCCACCGCCTGTCGACGGTGCAGGACGCCGATTTGATCCTGGTGCTCGAGCAGGGCGAGGTCGTCGAGCGCGGCACCCACCAAGAGCTGCTCGCGCTCGGCGGACGCTACGCTCGCATGACCGAGCACGCAGCGGCCGGCTGACCGCGCGGCCGCGCTGCAGGCGGGGTGCGGCGGGCTACTCCGGGAGCGCGCCGGTCGCCGCCTTGAGGAAGGTCGCGATCGCCTCGACCTGCTCGGGCTTCAGCTTCTTGTTGAGCTGGTTGTCGGCCATGTCCGTGATCGCCTCCTCGAGCGTCGCCATCGACCCGTCGTGGTAGTAGGGCGCGGTCTTCTCGACGTTGACGAGGCTCGGCACCTTGAACATGTACTTGTCCGACTCCTGGCCGGTCACCTGCATGCGGCCGGTGTCCTTGCCGGTGTAGGGCTTCAGCACCCCGAGCTTCTGGTAGGTGTGCCCGCCGAGCAACCGCGTCATGTGGCACTGCGTGCAGCCGACGTCCATGAACGCCTTGAGCCCGACGAGCTCCTCGTTGCTCAGCGCCTTCTGGTTGCCGTCGAGGTAGTCGTCCCACTTGGACTTCGTCGTCAGCGTGCGCAGGAACGCGCCCATCGCGGCGCCGTAGTTGTCCGAGGTGACCGGGTCGGCTGCGTCGGGGAACGCCGCCTTGAAGGCCGCGGCGAGGGCCTCGTCGCCCTTCATCTTGGCGACTACGGCCGCGGCGTCGCCGAGGTTGTGGGCGTCCTCGCCGCCGATCGAGGCGACCGAGAGCGCCTCCACCGACTCGCCGCGCCCGTCCCAGAACTGCCGGAAGTGGCGCGCCGCGTTGTAGGTCGAGGGCGCGTTGCGGTCGCCGACCGACGTCTTCTTGCCGTCGGAGCCGTAGCTAGAGGGGTCGTGGCAGGTCGCGCAGCTCGCTTCGCCTGACGCCGAAGCCGACTTGCTGTGGTAGAGCGCCTTGCCGAGCGCGACGAGCGCGGGCGTCGAGGGCACCGCCGCGGCCGCCGAAGCCGGGTCGGTGCCGAACAGCGTCTTGACCATCGTCACGTTGATGCGCGGCCGGCGGACGCGCCGCTTGGTCGGCTTGGGATCCTGCTGCTCGGGCTCGGACTTGGCGGCCTCCTCGGCCTTGGGCTGGCTGTTGGCTGCAGGTTGGGCATTCGTCGGCGTGTTCGCCTGCGGCTCGCCGCCGCAGGAGACCGCCAGAAGGGCCGGCAGGCAGCCGGCGAGCAGGGATCCGATTCTCATGGCAGTAGGTGTAGGACGCGCCGCGTGGACTTTCACGGGATCGAACGGGCGGGCCGCCTCTCACGCGGGGGCTGCCGCGGACGCAGACCACCTCGCCGAGGGGCGCGACGGAGCCCGCGAACCGGTCGACCGACCTGATTCGAAACCACTTCTTCACAATGGCTTACATTCGCCTTTCCTCGACGGACACCGCTACTAACGTCTCGTCATGCCACGGCTGGTTCTCGGCAGCACCTCGCCCTACCGCAGCGCCCTGTTGGAGCGTCTGCGGACACCGTTCACCGCGGCCGCGCCGGGCGTCGACGAGGACCGGGCCAAAGCGAGCGGCGCCGCTCCGCGTGAAGTGGTCGAGCAGCTGGCGCGCGAGAAGGCGCTGGCGGTGCAGCAGCACCACCACGACGCGGTCGTGATCGGCAGCGACCAAGGCGCCGTGCTCGACGCGGAGCTGCTGGACAAGCCCGGCACCGAGCAGAACGCAGGAGCGCAGCTGCGCGCGCTCCGCGGCCGCGCGCACGAGCTGGTGACGGCCGTGGCCATCGCGCACCCTGCGGGGCTGGTCACGTTCACCGACGTGACGACGCTGTGGATGCGCGAGCTGTCCGACGACGAGATCGATCGCTACGTGCAGAGCGACCAGCCGCTGCAGTGCGCCGGCAGCTACAGGATCGAGTCGCTCGGCATCACGCTGTTCGATCGCATCGAGTCGGGGGACCACACGGCGATCGTGGGCCTGCCGCTCGCGCGGCTCGCGCGGGAGCTCCGCGCGCTGGGCTTCCTGCTGCCCTAGCCTGTCCCGAGGTAGACGTCGGCGCACGCGCGGACGCGGGCGAGCACCTCGCGGGCGCGGTTGCGCCACAGCACGGCGGCCGAGTACGGCGACAGCGCCGGCGCCGCGACGCCGTAGGCCTCGAGCTCCAGGTGCCGCGCGAGGAACACCGTGCGCGGGACGTGGAATGCGTTGCTGACGACGATGGCCGACTGCATGCCGAGCGCCCGCCGGCAGTTCCGGATCGAGTCGATCGTGCGCAGGCCCCGCGGGTCGTCCCGGATTGCTTCGGGCGGCACGCCGCGCGCCTCCAGCCAGCGCCGCATCGCGCCCACCTCGTCCAGGGCGAGCCCGCCGCCGCCGCGGCCGCTGACGACGATCTCGGGTGCCTTGCCGGCGCGGAACAGCTTCCGCGCGGCCGCGAGGCGGTCCTCGAGCATGGCGAACGGCGTGCCGTCGGCGTGGATGCGGGCGCCCGGAACCAGGATGCAGGCTGCTGTCGGAGCCGCTCCAACTTCGCGCATGTAGGGCGACGCGGTGGCGACTACGTGGCGATGCGCCGCCCAGACAGCGACTAAGAGCGCGACGAGCAGCAACAGCAGGGCGCGCGCGAGCAGCGCCGAGCGGACGCGCCTGGCGCGGCGAACCGGTTCGGCGACGACGCTCGCTCTCTGCGATAAGTCGGGTTTCTTCAAGGGGCCTGCGCTCGCGGCAGTTGACCGATGATCGCCTTTCGCGACAATCCTTCGCCGGCTTTCCCGGCCCTGGCACCGCAACACGCCCATCTGCATGGCCCAAGACATCCGCAACGTCGCGATCATCGCCCACGTCGACCATGGCAAGACGACCCTGGTCGACGGCCTGCTCCGGCAGACCGGCACCTTCCGCGACAACGAGGCCGTGTCCGAGTGCGTGATGGACAGCAACGAGCTCGAGCGCGAGCGCGGCATCACCATCCTCGCCAAGAACACCGTCGTCAGCTACCAGGGCACGCGCATCAACATCATCGACACGCCGGGCCACGCCGACTTCGGGGGTGAGGTCGAGCGCGTGCTGTCGATGGCCGACGGCGTGCTGCTGCTGGTCGACGCGGCCGAGGGCCCGATGCCGCAGACCCGCTTCGTGCTGCAGAAGGCGTTCTCGCACCACCTCAAGCCGATCGTCGTCGTCAACAAGATCGACAAGGCGGACGCGCGGCCGCAGGAGGTCGTCAACGAGGTCTTCGACCTGTTCATCGACCTCGACGCCGACGAGGACGCGCTCGAGTTCCCCGTGTTCTACGGCTCCGGCCGCCAGGGCTGGATGACCAAGGACCTCGACGCTGCCCGCGCCGGCGGCGAGGGGCACGACCTCGAGACGCTCTTCCAGGAGATCGTGCAGCACATCCCCGCGCCTGAGGACGACCCGGAGCAGCCGCTGCAGTTCCGCGTGACGACGCTCGACTGGAGCGACTACGTGGGCCGGATCGCGATCGGCCGCGTACACCGCGGCGCGATGCAGAAGGGGCAGCGGTTCGTGCACATCGCCCGCAGCGGCGCGCAGAAGGAGGTGACGACCCGCGGCGTCTACCGGTTCCGCGGCCTCGGCCGCGAGGAGACCGACTCGGTCGAGGCGGGCGACCTCTGCGGCGTCTACGGCGTCGAGGACATCGAGATCGGCGACACGATCGCCGCCGTCGAGCACCCCGAGGCGATGCCTGTCATCGCGATCGACGAGCCGACGATGACCATCGTGATGCGCGTCAACGACTCGCCGTTCGCGGGCAGGGACGGCGGCAAGTTCATGACCTCGCGCCACATTCGCGAGCGCCTCGACAAGGAGCTGCGCGTCAACGTGGCGCTGCGCGTCGAGCAGGGCGAGACCGCCGATCAGTTCCGCCTGTCGGGCCGCGGGGTCATGCACCTGGGCTTCTTGCTCGAGACGATGCGCCGCGAGGGCTACGAGTTCGCCGTCGCCAAGCCGCAGGTGCTGTTCAAGGACGTCGACGGCGACAAGCACGAGCCGATCGAGTACCTGACCGTCGACGCGCCCGGCGAGTCGGTCGGCAAGGTCATCGAGATCCTCGGCACCCGCAAGGCCGAGCTCGTCAAGATGGAGCCCAAGGGCACCTTCACTCGGGCGGAGTTCACGGTCCCCGCGCGAGGCTTGATCGGCGTGCGCACCCGGCTGCTCAACGCCACCGGCGGCCAGGCGACGATGCACCACGTGTTCCACGGCTACGGCCCGTATCGCGGCGACATCGAGGACCGGATCGCCGGCGTGCTGGTGTCGATGTCGAACGGCTCGGTCACGTTCTACTCGCTGGACAACCTGCGCGACCGCGGCCAGTTCTTCGTGCCCGACGGCGAGCCGGTCTACGAGGGCCAGATCGTGGGCGAGCACTGCAAGGACAACGACCTCGTGGTCAACGTCGTGCGCGAGAAGGCCAAGACCAACATCCGCAGCTCGACCAAGGAGGCCTTCGTCAAGCTGCCGCCGCCGCGCACCTTCAACGTCGAGGACGCGCTCGAGTACGTCGGGGACGACGAGCTGGTCGAGATCACGGCGACGTCGGTGCGGCTGCGCAAGGTGCACCTCCGCGAGACCGACCGCAAGCGTCGCGACCGGCGCCAGCAGGTCAGTTAGGCTCGGGGACATGGGCCGCGCCGAGGACGCCATCCAGAAGGCTCGCCAGCGCTCGCTCGAGGCGCTGAGTGAGCGCCTCGGCTACCGGTTCCGCGACCTCTCGCTGCTCGACCGCGCGCTGACGCACGCGTCGATGGGCAACGAGGGCAAGCAGAGCTACGAGCGGCTCGAGTTCCTCGGCGACGCGTTCCTGAACTTCGCCGTCGCAGACGTTCTGTTCCGCCGGGACACCGACGTCGCCGAGGGCCAGCTCACCGAGACCCGGTCGCAGATCGTCAGCCGCCAGCCGCTGGCGCGCGCCGCGCGCCGGCTCGACCTGCAGGCGCACCTGTTGTCGGGCAAGGGCCTGCGCGAGAGCGAGCGCGGCAGCGCCCGCATCCTGTGCGACGTGATGGAGTCGGTCCTGGGCGCGGTGCTGATCGACGGCGGGGTCACGCCGGCGCGCGCGTTCGTGCGGCGCCACATCCTGCCGAAGGCCAGCAGCGAAGCGCCCGCACCCGAGCAGCCCAAGGACCCGAAGACCGCGCTGCTGCACTTCTGCCAGCACAACAAGCTCGGCCAGCCGACCTACGAGCTGCTGGAGACCAAGGGCCTGCAGCACCAGCAGGAGTTCGTCGTGCGCGCGCGGATCGCCGACCGACGCAGCGCCGAGGGTGCAGGGCGGACCAAGCGCGCCGCCGAGAAGCAGGCCGCCGCCGAGCTGTTGAAGAAGCTCCGTGACCGCTAGGCGCGGTGCACGCCAGAGCGCCCGCGTGGCTGCAGCAGCCAGCCGTAAACGCCGCCGTCACCGAGTTCTGGCAGGCAGACACCGAGAACCCCGCCTCACGTCGACGCAGCGTCCGTGCACTTCCGGTAGCCGGCGCCGCCGCGGACCGACGCCGCGCACGCCGGTGGGCGCTGACGCGCCCGCAGGGAACTGAGCTCGGCATACGAGTTGCTGCCACGTGGGTGGTGTAGCTCCGGCGTGACACCGCCGGCTCACGCTCCTCGACACGCTCCAGGTAACTCATGCGTTACTTCCTGCTCACAGGCCTCCTGCTCTCCGCGAGCCCCTGCCCCGCCCCCGTTGTCGAGGCTGCGCGTGATCCGGACTGCCGACAGCATCACGTCAGGCAGCTCGACGTCTCGAAGATCTACGGCCGCATCCAGTTCGTTGATACGTTCCCCGACTACACCATCGAGGAAGTCGACGCATTCCCCGACCTGCGGGTCCAGAAGGTCCGCGCGTTCGCCGACGCCGCGGGCAAGTGGCAGATCGTGCAGTCGTTTCCCGACTTCAAGATCCAGAAGGTCCGCGCGTTCGGCGACTTCAAGGTGCAGTTCGTCACAAGCTTCCCCGGGGCTTCCGACAGCTAGCAGTCGCTGCCGCGCTGCTGCCGATGCCGGCACGGTGCGCGGAGGGCACTCAGCGTAGCTCCAGGCCCATTTCGACGAGCGAAGGCAGGAGCGCGAGCGCGATTTCCTCGTGTACGTGCGGCAACCAGTGGCCGTCTTCTGGAAACCGGATCGGTCCAAGCGCAGCGAGCCGGTCGAAGACGTCCGTCACGTCACAGCATCGCAGCCCGAGCGCGTCTGCCCGCCGCCGTAGCCACGGCGCGTGATGGGTCACCAACAAGAAGCCGCAGCCCGCCTCCCGACATGCGCGCTGCATCTCCTCGTAGAGTCGCACGACGAGCTCACGGCCGACCTCTCGCTGCGCGTCCGTCAGCTCAGGCGGGCGCAGCCTCCCGGTCACGCGCATCGCCGTCCGCCAGATGTGACAGTGCTCCAGCAACCAGTCCCGCGGAGGCGGACGGCCTTGCAGCTGGAGGCCCTCCGCGCGCAGCTCGAACCTCGGCTTGCTGCGGCGATACGGCCGCGCCTGTGTCACCTCGAGCACATCGTTCGGGGTAAAGGTCACCACGACGGCGCGTGGCCGCGACCTCGCGAGCACGTCGCGTAGCTGCAGCAGCTGCTGGTCCGTCCCGAGTCCGCTCACCCCGAGGTTGTGCACCGGCGCCTCGAGACGGGTGCGCAGGTGCGCTGCGAACGTCTGCGGTTCTTCGACGCCCCAGCCGAACGTGGTCGAGTCGCCCATCATGAGAACTGCCTGATCGAACGACGGCACGCCGTTAGACGAACCGGCGACTCGACACCCGACGCCGTCGACATGGACGCTTACGTCGAAGTTCTCGGTCCGGTGTCGGCCGACGAAGCCAGGGCGGTTGCTCCATCCGATCCGTTCGTCGTACTGCAGGAAGGCACCAGCAGCGTCCCCTCGGAACGTGGCGCCGTAGACGCGCGCGCCCGCCTCTGCCAGCAGCAACGCCAACGAGCTTCCGAGCGCAACCAGCGCGAGGCGCGTGCGGATTGCATGACGTCTACGCAACGTGCTCCGGGAGGAAGTCGGCCATACGATGCCACATACGATAGCCGCTGCGCGCGGCCGCGGTGCTCAGCAGGCGGCGTTCGCGTCGCGGGCCGACGTATCGTGTATGTGACAACGACGCACCATTGCCACGCGGTTTGCCGCAGCGCCACACAACCGCACCCGATCCGCCATACTCGTGAGCGCTGTCGTGCCTATCGCGCTCTGCTGATCCACCATGCTGCTTCGACTCGCCGCCGTCTCGCTGTCTCTGTCCTGCCTCGCACAGTTCATCCATGCGCAGGAGCCGCCGACCGCCCCCCGCGTCTCGGCGGGTGAAGTGCTCGGCGTCGGCTGGAATGACGGCGAGCTCCACGCGGTCAGCAGGTCCTACGTCGCGCGCTTCGATCCGGGCGCCGTCGAGCTGACACCCGCGTTCGGCCGCAGCGCCGCGCGCACGTATCCGATGACGTTGTCGATGCGGTCGGTCCACCGCGGCGACCGCGAGGTGTGGCGCGCGCCTGCAGGCCACGCGCCCGCGCCGCGGCTCGACGGGACCTCGGTCTCCTACGCCCACACAGCGGGCGTCGTCGAGCGCTACGACGCGCACACCCACGGCATCAAGCAGAGCGTCGTGTTCGCGCGCGAACCCGAAGGCCGAGGTGACCTCGTGGTCCGCTGCGCGGTCGGCACCGATCTGCAGTGCACGGCGACCGAGCACGCGGACACGCTCTGGTTCGCAGCCGAAGAGCTCGGCGGCGTCGAGGTTGGCGCCGTGCTCGGCGTCGACGCGGACGGCCGGCGCGCGACCGGACACATGGCCTATGACGGGAACGAACTGGCGTTCGTGCTCCCCGAGGAATTCGTCGCGTCGGCGACCTACCCGCTCGAGCTCGATCCGCTGTTCGGCCCGCAGCTCAACACCGGCGTGTCGTTCGACGACCACTTCCCCGACATCGCTTACGACGACGCGTCGGGTGTCTGGTGCATCGCGTTCGAGTTCCCGGCGTCTGCGACGAGCAGCGCCGCGTACGTGATGCGGCAGGACGACGCGACGGGCGCCATGCTCGGCGGCGTCTTCCTCGGCAACCCGGGTTCGAGCCCGGGCATCGCCAGCGTGCGCCAGGCCGGTCGCTTCCTCGTGGTCTGGCAGGACGACAGCAGCGGCTCGGGCAACATCCGCTGCCGGGCCGTGCGCGCCAGCGACGGCGCGCTGTCCAACACGGTGACGGTCGCGGGCACGCCGGCCAACGAGGTCGCGCCCGACGTCGGCGGCGACGCGTTCGCCAACGGCGACCTCGAAGCGCTCGTCGTCTGGGAGAACACCGGCGTGGGGATCGAGGGGGTGCCGGTCACCGTCCCGGTCAACAGCGGCGACCCCGTCGTCGTCGGCGCTCCCGTCACGCTCGACCCGACTCCCGGCTCGCGCACGCCCGCCATCAGCAAGAGCGGCGGCTTCGACCCGACCAACGGCGGCCGCTACGTCGTGGCGTGGGAGACCGTGCTCACGGGCGCGGAGTTCATCGGCTACATCGGGGTCGACCGCGACCTCAACGTGCTGACGGCGCCCGGGCTGACCGCGTCGGGCTTCCCGATCGACAACCCCGACGTCGACGGCGACGGCACGGAGTTCCTGGTCGTGTTCCAGTCGCGCGAGCACGGCCTCAACCCCGAGACCGACATCTGGGCGCAGCCGGTCTCGTTCTGCGCGGGCGGCACCTCCTTGTGCGGCGCGCCGGCCGCGGCGCTCGTCGCGGTCGCCAACGACGACGAGCGGCAGCCGGCCGTCGCGTGCGTCGGCCCGATGTTCGTGGTCGCCTGGGCCGACAGCAACCCGGGCTCCTCGACCGACTACCGCATCGGCGCGTCCAACGTCGCGCGCGGCACGACCACGCTGTGCAACCAGCAGGTCCTGACCGGCAACAGCTCGGCGTTCCTGTCGTCGTTCCCAGCGCTCTGCGCCAAGCGGTCCAACGGCGTCGAGAGCGACGAGGCGCTGCTCACGTGGGAGCAGCGCGAGAACAGCACCGGCAACTCGCTGCTGCGCTCGCACCGCTACCGCCCCTTCAACGGCGGCGCCGTTACGCAGGTGCCCGGCGTCGGGGGCTGCGGCACCGGCGGCAACGCGGGCGTCACCGGAGCGTTCGCGATCGGCAACCCGTGGTTCGAGCTGACGCTGCGCAACGCCGACCCGCTCTCGATCGCGGGCTTCTTGATGTTCGACACCGCGATGAGCACGCCGACCACGTGCGGGACGTGCACCGCGCTGAACGCGCAGGTGATCTCGCCGCTGTTCACGCTCACGAACGGCGAGGCCGACGTGCCGCTGCCGATCCCGTGCATCGCCGGCCTGCTCGGGTTCACGATGGACGTGCAGTGGGCGGTGGTCGGCCCGACGCCGGCGACGCCGCCGTGCCAGCTGTTCCCGTTCGTGAGCCTGTCCGACGCCGTCCGCATGACGCTGTCCAACTGAGCAGCGGTCCCGAGCCGCCCCGCTCCCGCAACGTCACGCCGGGGACGCGGCACCAGATTGCGTAGGCTGTTGGCATGATCCCGCTGGTCGACCTGTCCGCACGTGACGCGCGCGCCGAGCTCGCCCAGGCACTCCGGACCTGGGGCTTCGTAGAGCTCTGCGGCCACGGCCTGGACGCCAGCGCGTGCGCGCGGCTCCGCGCGGCGGCCGATCGTTTCTTCGCGCTGCCCGAGGCGAACAAGGCGCGCTACTGCCACCCCGAGCCGCTCGCCAACCGGGGGTTCCGCGCGCGCGGCAGCGAGGCGCTCGCCTACTCGCTCGGCCGGGACACGCCGCCCGACGTGTTCGAGAGCTTCAACGCGGGCACGGACGACGCGCCGGAGTGGACGGACCTCGTGCAGCCGACGCCGTGGCCGGACGACGAGGTACAGGACTACCGCCCGGCAGCGCTCGCGATGCTCGCTTGCTTCCAGCACCTCGGAAGGCGCCTCGACGCGATGCTCGGCGAGGCCGTCGGCCTGCCCGAGCTCGCCGACCGGTCTACACGCGGGCCGGACATGCTCGCGTGCATCGACTACCGGCCGGATCCAGACGGCCACGAGCCGACCGCTGCCGGCCAACTCCGGATGGGCGCACACACGGACTACACGACCTACACGCTGCTGCTCGCAGACCCCGTCGCCGGCCTGCAGATCCTCGACCCGGACGGTCGCTGGGTCGACGTCGTGCCGAGCGCGGGCAACCTGGTGATGAACGTGGGCGACCTGCTCGCGATGTGGACCAACGACGCGTGGCCGTCCACGCTGCACCGGGTCGTGCCGATGTCGCAGGGCGCCGCCGCACGTCGCCGCAGCGTCGCCTGGTTCCACTACCCCGACCCCGACGTGGTAGTGGCGCCGCTCGCGCCGCTCGTCGGAGCGAACGCCGCGCGCTACCAGCCGGTCCGCGTCGACGTCCACCTGCGCGGCAAGCTCGCCGCGCCGAAGACCGGCGCGCGCCCCTTCAGCGCGTCGACGGCGGACGATCGGCTGCGGTGACGCGCTGTCCTGCGCACGGCGCCGCGTCAGAGGCGTGGCGCGCAGTCCTCTGAAGGGGCGCGGAACGCGCGCCGGCGATTGCAACGCCGTCCGCCACGCCCCACGATCCGCGCATGACGACGATCGCAGTCTTGGGCACCGGCCTGCTCGGTGCGGCATTCGTGGAGAAGCTGCTCGAGAACGGGCACACGGTGCG
>JBERSB010000022.1:0-2802 GCA_041236755.1 Luminiphilus sp.
CATCGCCGCGCGGTAGCCGACCCGGTCGATCACGAAGCTGAACAGGATGATGCTGATCGCGAACGGCCAGATGCCGGCGCCGAACAGCTCCTGGCCCTGCACCTGGTCCAGCCCGAAGTCGCTGGGCCAGAGCGTCGGGTCGTTGACCATGAACGCCCGGGTGATGAAGGCGAAGGAGGTCGTGATGAGGGCGATGAAGCAGCCCCAGAAGACGAGCTTCTCGTTGCGGTCGGTCATGAGAGCGGCTGGGTGAGGAGTGGTAGAGCGCGCTGAGGGATCAGACCGAGCCAGCAGTTACGCACAAGCGCATGTCTGACAACCCGTAGCTCGCGTCATCAAAGAGCAAGCCGGGCCACATCGCGAGCACCGTCCGGATTCTCCGGTCGAATCGTGCCCGCCCGCGCCGGCGGCGACCACGGGCGGACAGGCGCGGCTCAGAGCGCGTCCGCGTTCCAGGCCGCGACCCGCACGCCGTTCTGGAACACGTCCAGCGCTCCGATCCCGCCGTAGGGCAGGTTGAGCGACAGGCAGCGCGAGAGGCGCATCCCCAGCATCGCCGCCGTGAACCCCGTCAGGAGCGAGCCGGGCAGCACGGCGACCGCCTGTTTGCCGGCGAGCTCGGGCATCGCCTCGGTCCACCACTGCAGCATGCGCTCGACGGCTTCGCCCAGGGTCTCCCCGCCGGGCGGCGCGGCCTCACCGAACTCGCTGAAGAACGTGCGCACCGAGCCCTCCTGCTCGCGCATCACCTCGGCCCAGCTGCGCCCCTGCCACTGGCCCATTTCCTGGTCGCGCAGGCGCGCGTCGACCTTGGCCTCGAGGCCCTTCTTCTCGGCGAGCCCACGGGCCGCGTCCAGGCACTGCGGCTGCGGGCCGCTGGCGACCAGCGCCAGGTCGCGCTCTGAGAACACCTCGAGCCAGCGCAGGGTCTGGGCGCGGCCGCGCCGGCTCAGGTCCGCGGGGCCGGCGCCGACCGCGAGGTCGCCCGCGGCGGCCTCGAGCTCGGGGTGGCGCAGCAGCCACAGGCGGCAGAAGTCGGTCGGTTCGTCGAGCACGCCCCCATCTTGGCGAACCGCGGCGCTCCGTTCCATCGCGGGGTGCGCCCCCCTACCTTGTGCGGGTGAGCTTCGCGACGCTGAAGACCGGCATCGATGGCCTCGACGGCATCCTGGGCGGCGGCATCCGCTACCCCGACGACGCCGCGGCGTTCGCCTGCGTCGCCGGCGGCCCGGGCACCGGCAAGACGCTGCTCGCGCTCGAGATGGTCGTGCGCGCGTGGCTGTCGGGCGACGACGGCACGTTCCTCTACTACTCGGTCGAGCACACGCCGGACTCGATCCACAAGAAGCTCGAGTTCGACTTCGACTGGTTCCGCAGCGGTGCTGAGGTCACCGCCGAGCCGCGCGAGGTGCCCAACAAGCTCGTGCTGCAGACCGGCTGTGACGGCCACGCCAAGAAGCTGGTGCTCACGCAGGCCAAGCCGGCAGCCCTGACCCAGAAGAACGCGCGCGGCACCACCGTCGACATCGAGTGGATCCTCGCCGAGATCGAGAACCACCGCCTGGTCTCGCCCGTGCGCATGGTCGTGATCGACAACGTCGGCCTGCTGCTGACCGACCTCGAGTACTTCGAGAAGCGCGCGACCCTGCTGGAGACGCGTCGGCGCCTGCTCGAGGACAAGATCCACGGCGTCTTCGTCATGGAGGAGGCGCACCCGCGCGACCTCAAGCTGCCGTCGGCCGAGGAGTTCTCGACCGACCTGATGCTGCACCTGTCGTTCCGCGAGGAGGCGACCGACTTCAAGGTGCGCGCGATCGAGATCAGCAAGGCGCGGCACCAGTACTACTACCGGGGCGCCCACCACTTCTCGATCGCCGGCCGCGGCATCACCCGCGACGTCTACCTGGGCGCGCGCAACGAGCGCGGCCCCGGCATCCACATCTACCCGTCGGTCGCAGCCCAGCTGTCGATGGCGCGCGACCAGGCGCAGTTCGCGGTGCCCGCCCGCGGCGACTTGCCGATCGACCTCGGCCACCCGGACCTGCAGCGCGCGTTCCTGGAGGGCAGCGGGCCGACCCAGCGATCCTCGACGATCCTGCTGAGCGAGCCGGGCATCCGGTCGACCTACCTGGCGCTGCGCTACTTGGCCAAGGGCGTCGAGCAGGGCGAGCCCGCGCTGTTCGTCTCGACGCGGGAGGACCGCGACGCCATCCGGCGCATCTGCCAGCGCGAAGAGGCGCTCCAGGCCTGCCTGGGCAAGGGCGAGCGCTTCGCGGACAACTTCCGCGTCGTCTACCTCCACCCCGAGTTCATCACGCCGGGCAAGTTCACCTGGGACCTGATCCGGCTGGTGCAGGGCGGCCACGCCGGCGGCGCGCCCCAGCGGGTGTCGCGGCTGGCGTTCGACAACATCTACCAGCTGCACGAGCGGTTCCCGCTGATCCGCGAGCAGCGCTTCGTGATCGCCGCGATCCTCGACATGCTGCGCTACGAGGGCGTGACGCCGCTGTTCGTCGACATGGCGCCGGGACCGGGCGCGGCCGCCGCGTTCGACCCGTCGACCTACCTGGTCGGGTTCGACAACGTGCTGCACCTGTTCTTCGAGCAGGAGCAGCAGGGCTCGCGGCCGTTCTTCAAGGTGCTGAAGTCGGTCGGCAACGACTACGTCGGCGAGCCCTTGTCGATCGAGTGGCGGCGCAGCTGAGCCAGGACGCTGCGCCTGCGACCTGAGGGGCTGCGCCTGGGCGGCGCGCGCACCGGCAGCGCGCGATGGACACCGGCGCCAGAATTGCAGCGGGGCGG